>JACQZD010000024.1:1947-6974 GCA_016207865.1 Nitrospirota bacterium | reverse complement strand
ATTGCTGTAGATTCAAACAATAAAGCGCATATCAGCTATTAGGATGCTACAAATAATAACCTCAAGTATGCAACTAATGCCTCTGGCGTTTGGGTAACATCTACTTTGGAAAGTGTTGGAAATGTGGGTCAGCGCAGCTCTATAGCTATTGATTCAAATAATAAAGTGCATATTAGCTATGGTTATTACTCTAATAGTGGGAATGACTACAGGATAAAGTATATGACAAACGCATCGGGTGTATGGATAACTTATACGATAGACAGTGGGGACGGTTATTTTGGCGATGATAACTCTATTGCGGTTGATTCAAACAACAAGGTGCATATTAGTTACAGAAGATCTGACGGTTTTAAGTATTTTCTCAAATATGCAACTAATTTATCTGATTCTTGGGCTAATTATACCGTTACAACAGACAGCACCATAAGCGTGCAAGACACAGCATCAATAGCTATGGATGTAAATAACAAGGCACATATAATTTACCGTACTGAGACGGAATACACGGATCTTACCACTAATAATTACCTCAAATATGCAACTAATGCCTCCGGCTCATGGGTTACTTATACGCTATTTTCAGGGGAGATATATCGGACATCTATAGCCACTGATTCAAATAATAAGGCGTATATCAGCTATAATCCTCCTAATTATAGCCTGAAGTATATGACAAACGCCTCTGGTTCATGGGCTAATTATACAATTGATGAAGGAGATGTTGGAAGTTCTTCTTCCATAGCTATAGATTTAAACGACAATATACATATCGGGTATTCTGACGGCATGAGTGACCTTAAGTATGCGACAAATACACAGCAGTGTATAGATAATGATGGTGATGGATATGGCAATCCAGGAAACGCTTCTTGTCCAAATGGCAGTGTAACCGACTGTGATGAGAGCAATCCGGCTGTTAATCCCGGTGCAACTGAAACTCCCAATAACGGCATAGATGACGACTGTAATCCTGCAACACCGGTTGCCTCGGTTTCAGGCAATGCTTACAACTATCCGATACCGTTATTCCGTGCAAGCATGAGTGTTAATGTTAACGCATCTTCTCTTGGGACAAGTTATCTCAGATATTATTACACCCGGAATAGACTGAGCCTTGTAAGCACATCAATCACGGGAATTTCAGCGTCAGGAGGTACAGCTACAGTTACAGGCGCAGGTTCGGTGAACGGAGCTGCTGGGTACACTTTTACTGCAACAATCAGTGATGGCAGTCCTGATACAATGGGCTTAGAAATCAAAAAACCTGACGGGACGAATTATTTTAGTACAAGCTCTCAGGCTGTAATCAGTGGGAATTTTACTGTGGTGGGACAGTGAGGCCGTAATGCGTAATGCGTAATGGGTTAAGAATTTTATACGGCTGTCAGGAGGAAACTCCTGCCGCCACAGTAATGCAGCCATTATATCAAAAAGATTCCGGACAAGCCGGAATGACATCCACACAAAAGCCGGAAGAACCAAAATAACGTATTATGTAATTCCCGTGCAGACGGGAACCCATAGTTTTTATCCCGAAGCATTGGGACTGGATCCCCCGTCAAGCCGGAGGATGACAATATTTTTTAGTTTATTTATGCGGCTGTCAGGAGTTTCTTATTGACAGCACAGAAAC
This sequence comes from Nitrospirota bacterium, assembly GCA_016207865.1. Classification (GTDB taxonomy): domain Bacteria; phylum Nitrospirota; class Thermodesulfovibrionia; order UBA6902; family DSMQ01; genus JACRGX01. Next base: position 5,338 of record JACQZD010000024.1, on the reverse strand, counting down.
AGTCTTTAGCGGCATGATGTTTGAGCCTTTCCAAGGCTCAGGCTGAGAAGGTATACAATCAACTGATTAAGGCTTACGCCCTCTTCGGAGGCTTTCCTTGTAAGTACCCTGTGAAGATCCTTTGGAACTCTCACGTTAAATTTACCGCTTTTAGGCTGGGGCACTGGAAGTTTATCTTTTTTGCATATCTCCAGATAATCCTTGATTGCGGCTTTTGCGTTTTTTAGGGCTTCAATCTCTGTAATGCCGCCGGTAAATATAGACGGCATATCAGGGATACGGGCATAAAAACCGCCTTCTTCATTCGGCTCTATTATAATCTCAAATCCTTTATACATAACCTTCCTCCTTCAGATATTCAAGTATCTTTTTGACATCCACCATGGCAGTAAATTTTTTCCCGCCATGCGGTTTTACTACCATAATGATTTTTTCGCCTTTTTTGAATGTGTAATGAGACCCCCTGCTTCTTGTCTCAAAACCCAGAGTATTAAGCAGAGTCTCAATCTCGCTGAATCGTACATTCTTGGGATTATCTTGTATCTTCCTTAAAAGCTTTTCTGTCTTAGACATAAAATATGGTACCATATATAGTGGCAGATTGCAAGGCAATAAATAATAGATTTTAAAAAGCATTCTCAGGATAATGACGGAATAAGCAAAAACTCAAAACCCCATTGCTGACATTTTGGCAAGTTCTATGAGCAGAGACGGAAAAACTCCCATGATAAGTATTGCCGCGGCGGTTGCGGCAAGGGCGATGTACAGCGCCGGAGTTGTTGAAAGGCTGACTTCTTTTTGAGGCTCTTTCATGTACATGTACATGATGACCCGTAAATAAAAGAATGCGGAGATTGCGCTGAATATGACAGCGACTATCACCAGCGGCAGATAGCCTGCCCTGACTGCCTCCATGAAGATATAAAATTTAGCAATGAAGCCTGCTGTCGGCGGAATCCCTGTAAGCGAAAACATGAGAATAAGCATTACGGCGGATGCAAGGGGGTGGCTTTTCGCAAGCCCTTCATAATCCGACAATTCCTCACCCCTGAATCCTTCACTTCTGAGCATAATCACAACTGCAAAGGCTCCTATGTTCATAAAGGCGTAAATCAGCATGTAGCTCATCATGCCTGACAGCCCTCCGGATGTTCCGGCAATGATGCCCAAAAGCGCATATCCTGCATGGGCTATGGATGAATATGCAAGCATTCTCTTGATATTTGTCTGCGCAATGGCAATGATGTTGCCCGCAGCCATTGTAATAATTGACAGGGGAATCAGGATTTGCGACCACTGTATATGCATGGCTCCGAATGCGTCAAACAGCACCCTTCCCAAGACCGCAAACCCGGCAGCCTTTGGGCCGATGGACATAAAGGCTGTGACAGGCGTAGGCGCTCCCTCATAAACATCAGGCGCCCACATGTGAAAAGGCACGAGCGCAATCTTAAACCCGAAAGCCACAATCATGAATATCAGCACCAATGAAAGAATGGGGTTTTCCAAAAGGTTAAGCCCCTGCAAGGCTATGGCAATCTCTTTCAGGTTTGTCGTGCCTGTAAGACCGTAGGTAAGGGAGATTCCGTACAGGAGAAATGCCGAGGAAAAGGCCCCGAGGAAAAAGTATTTTACCGCGGCTTCTGACGAGCGGAGATGTTTTCTCGTTATCCCTGTGAGTATGTAGGTTGAAAGCGCCATCAGCTCAAGCCCCAAGTAAAGCACGATTAAATCAACGGCTGACGCCATAATCATCATGCCTGATGAGGCAAAAAGGATGAGCGCATAGTATTCACCGAATGACGCGCCGTCTAACGCCATGTATTTAAGGGAGATAAAAATTGTAAGAATGATGTTGATATAGAAAATTAATTTAAAGAAATTGGCATATCCGTCAAATACAAACATTCCGGACAATGTACTGCCTGACCAGCCGAGGGCGCACAGCCTGATATTCACATAAAAAGAGAGCAGGGCGCCGATGATGCCGGCAAAGGCGACCGTCTCTTTTCTTTTGACAAGCAAATCAAGCAGAAGGAGTATCAATGCAGTGCATATCAGTATAATTTCAGGCGCAAGTATCCGGATAAGATTTAAATCCATCCCAAAATCTCCTTTATGAATTGTGCCAGATTGTTTGTTTCAGCCCCTGAGCCTGCCTGTTCAATAAGGTGTGTTACAGAAGGGCGTATGAAGCCGAGGAACGCATCAGGATAAAACCCTATCCAGAAGACAAGGATAATGAGCGGCAGTAATATCAATACCTCACGCAGGTTTAAATCTGTCAGGGGATGATGTTCGTAATTGGGATTAAGCTTTTCAAAAAACACCCGCTGATAAAGCCACAACATGTATCCTGCGCCTAAGATAATCCCTATTGCCGCAAGCGCACCAGTGAGCATTTTTACCTTGAATGCGCCAAGTATTATCAGGAATTCACCTATGAAGCCGTTTGTGCCCGGAAGCCCTATTGATGCAAGGGTGAATATTATGAAAATTCCTGAATACCACGGAACGGCAGATGCAATGCCTCCGTAGTCTGCAATAACCCTTGTGTGAGTTCTCTCGTAAATGATTCCGACCATCAGAAAGAGCGCGCCTGTGATAATGCCGTGGTTTATCATCTGCAGTATCCCGCCCTCAACGCCCTGCTGATTAAGGGCAAAAAGCCCTAGCGTGACAAAACCCATGTGGCTTACGCTTGAATATGCAATAAGCCTTTTTAAATCCGTTTGCGCAAGGCATACAAGCGCTCCGTAAATAATGCCAATTATGGACAGCACGAGAAGAGGTCCTGTGAAAAATTTTACTGCGTCCGGAAACATCGGCATGGAGAATCTTAAAAATCCATACGCGCCCATTTTAATTAGAATGCCCGCAAGTATGACGCTTCCGGCCGTAGGCGCTTCTGTATGGGCGTCAGGCAGCCATGTGTGAAACGGGAACATCGGGACTTTTACGGCAAAGGCGGCAAAGAAGGCCAGGAAAAGCCAGAACTGAAGCTGAACCGGATACCTGAGACTGCTCAAGGCAAGGATATCAAGAGTCTTCCCTGCGTAAAAATACAGCACTACAATGCCTGCAAGCATGAGCACGCTTCCGACAAGCGTGTAAAGGAAGAACTTTATAGCCGCATAAATCCTCTGAGAGCCACCCCAGACGCCGATTAATAGGAACATAGGTATCAGCATTGCCTCCCAGAATATGTAAAAAAGCAGGAAGTCCAGAGAGACAAAGACGCCCAGCATCCCAGCCTCCATGGTTAGAATGGCAATGTGAAATTCCTTGACCTTTGTTTCAACAGCTCTCCATGAGACAAGCACGGAGAGGATGCTCAAAAGCGCAGAGAGAAATATAAAAAGTACGCTGATGCCGTCTATGCCTACAAAAT
>JACQZD010000024.1:0-1880 GCA_016207865.1 Nitrospirota bacterium | reverse complement strand
TTGCATTATTATTTTTCAAAAATAAAATTAACAGCGCTCCGATAACAGGGAGGAACACTATCACGCTGAGCACAGGATAGTTAAGCTGATTTAAAATTATGTTTTCCATTTTCTAAAACTACTTAAACCACAGAGCCGCAGAGAAAAACAAAACTGAATTTAGCCACAGATTACACAGATTAACACAGATTTTTTAGAAGTTTTTTAAATCTGTATCTTCTGCCGTCTCTGTGTTCTCTGTGGTTAATCCTCTGTTATTCCTCCTATTTTGCGAAAATCACAATGCCGATTATAATCACTGCCCCGAGCGCCATTATCAGTCCGTAACCGGAAAGTACGCCTGTCTGCACCTTTCTCAGCTTTTGGCGGAAGGAGCCGATAAGCGCCGGAATTCCGTTTACAACCCCTTCTATAATCTTTCCGTCAAAAAATCCAAGTATGATTTTGTCAGAGGCCTTCAGCACAGGCTGTACAATGGTTTTGTCATAAAGTTCATCAACATAGTATTTGTTATAAAGCAGTTTATAAAGCGGCTGGAATTTAGAGCTGATTTTATCCGGCAGTTCTGTATTTTTTACATACATTTTATGTGCGATAAACCATCCGCCCAGTGCAACAAGTATGGAGATTCCCATTACCATTAATTCTTCCGCATGCGAGCCTTCTCCATGGGGATGACCGAGCACGGGTGTAAGAAATTCGCCGACCCTGTCGCCGTGCTCCATAAGAAGCGGAGGGATGCCGACCCAGCCGGCGCCTACGGCGCCTATTGCAAGGAGCATCAATGGGATAGTTATGACAGGCGGCGACTCATGGAGATGACGCTCCTGTTCATGTGTTCCGCGGAACTTGCCGTGGAATGTCAGGTATATCAGTCTCCAGGAATAGAAAGCCGTTAAAATGGCCGCTGACGCAGCCAGTATCCATAAAAATTTTCCAAGGTCTCCTTCTGAGTAGGCCCTCCAGAGGATTTCATCCTTGCTGAAAAATCCTGCAAATCCCGGAATGCCCGTGATGCTCAGCGTGGCTAAAATAAATACGGCGTAAGTCACAGGCATATATTTTTTTAATCCGCCCATGTTTTGCATATTCTGCTCGTTATGCAGGGCATGGATGACGCTTCCTGAGCCTAAGAAGAGCAAGGCCTTAAAATAGGCGTGAGTATAAAGATGAAATATTCCGGCTGAGTAAGCGCCTACGCCGAGGGCCAGGAACATATAGCCGAGCTGGCTGACGGTGGAATATGCTATTACGCGTTTTATATCATTCTGCACCAGCCCGATTGACGCCGCAAATATTGCGGTTATGCCGCCGACTATGGCGACTGTGTTCATCGCAACTGCGGAGAGATTAAAAAGCGGATTACAGCGCGCCACCATGAACACGCCTGCCGTGACCATTGTGGCCGCATGAATCAATGCAGAGACAGGCGTCGGTCCTTCCATTGCATCGGGAAGCCATACATGAAGCGGCATCTGCGCGGACTTTCCGACAGCTCCGCAGAAAAGCAAAAGACAGATGAGGGTGATAGTGTTTATATCGTATCCGAAAATGTTTAATGTCATGCCTGCGGCGCTTCCTGCGTTTGCAAAGACATTTGTGTACTCAATGCTCCCGTAAGTGAGAAATATAAGCATAATGCCCAGTCCAAAGCCGAAGTCTCCGAACCTGTTTACTATGAAGGCCTTTTTGCCGGCATTGGCAGCGGATTTTTTTTCATACCAGAAGCCTATGAGGAAATAAGAGCATAAGCCGACTGCCTCCCAGCCAAAGTAAAGGAGCAGAAAGTTATTTGCCATGACAAGTATGAGCATTGAAAAGACAAAGAGGCTCAGATACGCAAAGAACCTGTAATAGCCTTTGTCTCCGTGCATGTAGCC
>JACQZD010000014.1 GCA_016207865.1 Nitrospirota bacterium | reverse complement strand
TATCCTGTTTAGAACTCTATCCCTCTTCTTGCCGTAATCCCGTTGTAAAACGGATGCTTGACCATGCGCATCTCAGTCACATAATCTGCGATTTTTATCAATCCCTCCGGAGCCTTTCTGCCTGTGAATACGAGTTCAAGTCCGGCAGGTTTTTCCTTAATAAGCGCCCTGACATCATTCATGTCCGCGAGCCTGCCGCTAAGTAGATTATTAAACTCATCCAGGATAATCATATCGTAGGATTTGCTTTTTATTTCTTTTATTGTGAACGCTATTGCCTTTTTTACGGCTTTTTTAAGCTCTGCGGGTTTTATCTGAGGATTGAAAATCGGGGATACCTGACCTTTGAACCGCACAACCTTTATTTTGAATTTTTTTGCGGCAATAATTTCCCCTGAGTCAGTTCCCCTGCCTTTGAGGAATTGCAGTATCAGGACTTTTTTCCCGCGTCCCGCCGCCCTGACCGCAAGGCCTATGGCGGCAGTGGTCTTGCCCTGGCCTTCGCCTGTGTAAACGTGTATCAAGCCTTTTGACATTTCAAAATAGTTGATAGTGAATAGTATTTAGTGAATAGTCGCTAGTAAAAAAACTGTTCACTGTTCACTGACAACTGTTCACTGTTTTAAAAGAGCGGGCGACGGGATTCGAACCCGCGACCTCCAGCTTGGGAAGCTGACACTCTACCACTGAGTTACACCCGCGTTAAAAGCAGTTCACTGTTCACTGATAACTGTTCACCGTCGTTATAATTGTATTATTCTTTGCAGTATTATTTCAAGCACTGCATTTCTGTTATAATAAAAACCATGTTTAATATTTTGACAAAGATAGTAGGCACTAAGAACGAGCGTGAAATTAAGAGGCTTTCTGCTGTTGTGGAGGCTATTAATTCCATTGAGCAGTCTGTATCTTCCCTTGACGACAGCGGGCTTAAGGTTAAGACAGACGAGTTCCGCAGGAGGCTTGGGTCAGGAGAAAGCCTTGATGATATTCTGCCTGAGGCGTTTGCGGTCGTAAGAGAAGTTTCGCACAGGATTTCGGGCATGCGGCATTTTGACGTACAGCTTATCGGGGGCATGGTCCTGCACGAAGGCAGGATAGCGGAGATGAAGACAGGGGAAGGAAAGACGCTGGTTGCAACGCTTTCCGTCTATCTTAATGCGCTGGACGGCCACGGCGTTCATGTTGTCACTGTCAACGATTATCTTGCCAAGAGAGATGTGCAGTGGATGGGCCCTATTTATCACTTTCTCGGGCTTTCAGTGGGCACAATACAGCATGATGCGTCTTTTTTGTTTGACCCTTCTTATATTCAGCCTGACAGGAGGTTATCCGGTTTAAGACCTGTGACAAGGAAAGAGGCGTATCTGGCTGATATTACCTATGGCACAAACAATGAATTCGGATTTGATTATCTCAGGGACAACATGAGGTATGACATAAATGATTATGTCCAGAGAGAGCTGAACTATGCGATTGTTGACGAGGTTGACAGCATACTTATTGATGAGGCCAGGACGCCGCTTATCATATCAGGACCTTCGGAGGAGTCAACGGATAAATACTATAAAATTGACAAGATAATCCCGAAACTCTCAAGAGAGACAGATTTTATCATAGACGAAAAGCTGAAAACAGTTACCCTGACAGAGGAAGGCAATATAAAGGTTGAGAGGCTTTTGGGCGCGGGCAATTTGTATGACCCTTCCAACATAGAGCTGGTCCACCATGTCAATCAGGCACTAAGGGCGCATACCCTTTTTAAGCTGGATGTGGATTATGTTATCAAGGACAATGAGGTGATAATAGTTGATGAATTTACGGGACGCCTCATGCCGGGCAGACGCTGGTCCGACGGACTTCATCAAGCGATTGAGGCCAAGGAAGGCGTAAAGATAGCCAGCGAAAACCAGACCCTTGCAACTATTACATTTCAGAACTATTTCAGGATGTACAAAAAACTTGCCGGAATGACGGGCACTGCCGAGACTGAGGCTGAGGAGTTTGCAAAAATTTACAACCTGGACGTGCTGGTTGCGCCTACTAATAAACCGATGATAAGGGCTGATAATCCTGATTCTGTTTATAAATCCGAGCGCGGTAAATTTAATGCGGTCATTAATGAGATTGCCGACTGCCACAAGAGGGGACAGCCTGTTCTTGTAGGCACCATATCAATAGAAAAATCTGAAGTGCTCAGCGCGATGCTCAGGAAAAAAGGAATACCTCATTCAGTCCTGAACGCAAAGTATCATGAGAGAGAGGCTGAGATTGTTGCGCAGGCTGGACGGAGCCAGTCTGTGACAATAGCAACCAATATGGCCGGGAGGGATATGAGGCGGCGCTGAATAAGGCAAAAGAACTCTGCATGAAGGATAGAGAAAAAGTTTTGTCTCTGGGCGGGCTTCATATCCTCGGCACAGAGAGGCACGAATCAAGAAGGATTGACAATCAGCTCAGGGGGCGTTCAGGCCGGCAGGGGGACCCGGGCACGTCAAGGTTTTATCTTTCCCTTGAGGATGACCTGATGAGAATCTTCGGCTCAGAGAGGATTGCAGGGCTTATGGGAAGGCTCGGGATGGATGAATCCCAGCCTATTGAGCACAGGATGATTTCAAAGGCCATAGAAAATGCGCAGAAAAAAGTTGAAGCGCATAATTTTGACATTAGAAAACACCTTATTGAATATGATGACGTGATGAATAAGCAGAGGACCGAGATTTATTCCTTCAGGCGCGACATACTCGCAGGCGAAGGCTTGAAGGATAAGGTTATTGAAATGTCGGAAAATGTCTTGGATGAGTTTTTAAATGCCTATTGTCCTGAAGATAAGCACCCTGAGGAGTGGGATATGAAGGGGCTTAAGGAAGCCCTTTACGGATACTTTTTAATAACGACGGATGCAGAGGCGCAGGCGGTTGACGAGCTTTATGAAAAACTCGTTCAGGACGTAAAACTTGCATATGAGAACAAGGAAAAAGAAATCGGCGCAGATATGTTCAGGCAGTTGGAAAGATACATACTTCTTCAGGTGGTTGACTCACAGTGGAAAGACCATCTCCTCGGGATGGATCATTTAAAGGAAGGCATTGGTCTTAGGGGTTATGCCCAGAGAGACCCGCTTGTTGAATATAAAAAAGAGGCGTTTGAAGTTTTTGCCGGAATGAGCGACAGGGTCGCGTCCGAGGTTGTAAACAGGCTGTTTAAGGTCCAGATTGCAAGAGAGGAAAACTTAGAGAGAAAGATGGTCATGAAACCTGCAAGGGTGCAATACGGCAGGGGAGAAGGCGGAGAAAAACCCCAGACTGTTGTCAAAGACAGGAAAGTCGGAAGAAATGACCCGTGCATCTGCGGCAGCGGTAAGAAGTACAAAAAATGCTGCGGGGTAAATGCGTAAGAATCCTACATCCCCTCCAGAGTCTTTATCAGCGCTTCGGCTTTTTTGAGTGATTCGTAATATTCTTTTTCCGGGTCAGAATCAGCAACAATCCCTGCGCCTGCCTGAACATAAGCGATATTCTTTTTAATTACAAAGGTCCTGATGATGATGTTTAAGTCCATGGTTCCGTTAAAACCAATGTATCCGAATGAGCCTGTGTAAGGCCCTCTTGCAACGGGCTCAAGCTCATCAATTATTTCCATGCACCTTACCTTTGGGACCCCGGTTATTGTCCCGCCTGGAAACGCAGCCCTTATTGCGTCAAAGCAGTCTTTCCCTTTTGCAATGGCGCCGCTGACATTGGAGACTATGTGAATCACATGCGAGTAGTCCTCTGTCACCATGAATTCGTCAACAAAGACCGAACCGTAGTCTGAAATCCTGCCGAGGTCATTTCTCTCAAGGTCAATGAGCATCAGATGCTCTGCGCGCTCTTTTTCATTAAGCAGGAGTTCTGTACGCATTTTTTTGTCGCCTCCGGCGTCTGCCCCTCTCGGTCTTGTGCCTGCAATCGGTCTTGTTTCAACGGTATTCCCCTGAACCCTTAACAGCCTTTCAGGAGAAGAGCTGACTATGTGATAATCTCCCATGTTCAGATAACCCGCAAAAGGGGATGGATTTATTTCTTTTAATTGCAGGTAAATCTGCCACGGCGTTATATCCCCTATGTCTGCCGAGACTCTCTGCGAGAGATTTGCCTGAAAAATATCGCCAGCCTTTATGTATTCTTTTGCTTTTCTGACGATGTCCATGTATCTTTCCTTGCCCATTTCATGGCGGATTTGAATGGGGGTTTT
>JACQZD010000010.1 GCA_016207865.1 Nitrospirota bacterium | reverse complement strand
CCCCAGAGAGTCACATTTTTATTTATCTTAAGCCTTTCTGCCAGCTCTACATATTTCAGCGATGGTCTTTTCCCTGCAACTATCAGGCGCTTATCCTTTTTATCAAGAAGAGAGAATGCCTTTAAAAGGGTTTTAAGTCCTTTCCTCTTTAAATCAGCCCCTGCAAATAAAATTATACTCCGCTCTTTTATTCCCAATGAATCTCTTGCAATATTCTTTTGTTCTGCAGTAACAGGACGGAATCTGTTAAGGTCCACGCCGTTATAAATCACGCGTATCTTATCTTCAGGAATTCTGTAATGTCTGATAATGTCATTTTTTACCATCATTGAGTTTGCAATGATTACCCCGGAATTTTCAAAACACTTTTTCTCAAGATAAAGCATGATAAGATGATGGGGGTTTATGGAAAAACTCAGACCTTTATAAAACGGTTCAACCGCCCTGCGCCTCTCAAGCCACTCCTTATGACAGCCGTCGCCTGCCCTGTAAATATTTTGATAAAGGGTGCGTTCAAAGCTCAGGATGCAGTCAAAAGACTGTTTTGCTAATGTGTTCCTGCTATTAATGGTAAAAAACAGGTTTGAAAGGAAGGAAGGCTTTTTTACTGTTCTTATTTTGTGAACATTGGGAATATCCGTACCCCATTCATTGGCGCTGAAAATATGCGCCTCATTGCCTTGCGCCTGAAGCCCTTTAAAGACAAGTCGCAGATAGTTTTCCGCACCGCCGTATAGCGTATAGTTTTTTCGTACGAGGGCTATTTTCATATTGTTTTTTATCTGTGTTTTGCTGTATTATAACAAAGAATACACCTTAATGATTGCTCACATCATAAGTATATAATGACCAAGCATTTCTTAAATAAAAACACAATTGCAATAGTGGGGCTCGGCTATGTGGGACTGCCCCTTGCCATGGAACTGTCAAAGGTTTTTAATGTCATCGGCTTTGACATTAAAAAGACCCGTATTAAAGAACTCGCCTCCGGAGTTGATATCAACAGGGAGTTCTCCAAAAAAGAGCTGTCCCGAAGCATCGGGACAAAAATAGATTTTACAGATAATCCTGCAAAATTAAGGAATGCCCAGATAATAATTATAGCTGTCCCGACACCGATAGACGAACACAAAATCCCTGATTTGTCGCCTCTTAAGTCCTCCTCTGAACTTGTCGGCAGAAATTTTCAAAAAGGCGCTGTTGTTGTTTATGAGTCAACGGTTTATCCCGGAGTAACAGAGGAAATCTGCGTGCCGATTATTGAAAAAGCTTCGGGTATGAAATGCGGCAGGGATTTTAAGGTGGGCTATTCTCCTGAACGGGTCAATCCCGGAGACAAAGTCCACAGCGTTACAGGCATTGTTAAAGTTGTCTCTGCGCAGGATAAAAAAACAACAGACCTTCTTGCTAAAGTTTACGGCTCCGTCGTAAAAGCCGGAATTCATAAAGCTCCTGACATAAAGACTGCCGAGGCCGCAAAGGTTATAGAAAACATACAGAGGGATTTAAATATTGCGCTTGTTAATGAACTTGCAATCATCTTCAATAAAATGGGAATTGACACAAAGGAAGTACTAAAGGCCGCCGGGACCAAATGGAATTTCCTTCCATTTCAACCGGGGCTTGTCGGTGGACACTGCATTGGGGTGGACCCCTATTATCTAACCTTCAAGGCTCAGGCTCTGGGGTATCATCCTGAGGTCATCCTTTCAGGCAGAAGAATTAATGACAATATGGGCAGGTATATTGCAGAGCATACAGTAAAACAATTAATAAATTCCGGCATCCCTGTCAAAAAGAGCAAGATTCTTATCCTCGGGCTTACATTTAAGGAAAATCTCAGGGACACAAGGAATACCAGAGTTATTGATATTTATAATGAACTGCGTGACTATGGGGTAAAGGTCTTTATCCATGACCCTCATGCCATCAAAGAAGAAGTTCTTGAAGAATACGGGCTTTCACTTATTGACAGGCCTGAAAGCAAAAAACCATTTGACGGGATAATTCTTGCAGTAAGGCATAATGAATACTGCAATCATACGCTCGGATACTTTAAAAAACTATGCAACAGCAAATCAGTGCTTATTGATATAAAATCCGTCTTTAAAAAAGAAATGGCTGTAAAAGCGGGTTTCAATTACTGGAGGCTGTGAAAAAAGAAATAGTAAGTATTCCATTAAGTGTTTAAGTCGTCATTCCCGCAAGCGGAGCGCGTCGGGAATCCTTCTGAAAACCAAGAAAGATTCCGGACAAGCCGGAATGACATAAGGTGTCATCTTGATTGCAAAATGGAATTAGTAGTTAGTAGAAACTAAAAAAAGGATATTTAATCATGAAAAATATTGTTGTCACAGGATGCGCGGGTTTTATAGGGTGGAAGGTTTCCCAGTTCCTGCTTGAAAAGAATAAGAAAGTTATCGGAATTGACAACATAAATAATTACTACGACCCTGCGCTCAAAATATGGCGGCTCGGCATATTAAAAAAATATCCGAATTTTAAATTTTACAAAGTTGACATCGGCGATTACAAAAAAACCAGAAAAATTTTTCAGGAAAACAAAATAGACGCCGTTATTAACCTGGCGGCAAGGGCCGGCGTAAGGGCGTCAGTAGAAAACCCCTGGGTATATCTTGATACAAATACAAAAGGCACGCTGAATCTCCTTGAGTGCTGTAAAGATTACAAGGTCAAAAAATTCATCCTTGCATCAACCTCAAGCCTTTATGCATCGCTGGACATGCCGTTTAAGGAGACCTCAAAAACCGATACGCCTCTGGCCCCTTATTCCGCCACAAAAAAAGGCGCTGAGGCCTTATGCCACGCATATCACTACCTCTACGGCCTTGATATAACCATAGTAAGATACTTCACCGTGTATGGGCCTGCAGGCAGGCCTGACATGAGCATCTTTAAGTTTGTAAAAAATATGGATGCAGGCAAGCCGATTCCTCTCTTTGGAGACGGAACACAGACCAGGGACTTCACATACATTGACGATATTGCCGACGGCACCATAAGGGCCTTGAAAACCAAAGGCTATGAAATAATCAATCTGGGCAGCGACCACCCTGTCAAACTCAATTATGTAATCGGGCTTCTTGAAAAAAATCTTGGCAAAAAAGCAGAAATTAAAAGGCTGAAGATGCACCCTGCCGACGTCACTGCCACCTGGGCGCATATAGAAAAGGCTAAGAAAATGCTGGGCTGGAAACCGAAGATGCCTCTTGAAAAAGGCATAGAAAATACGGTCAAATGGTTTCTGGAGAATAAGAAGTTTTTAAAAAGTTTGAAGTGGAAGGCTTAGCAGTTTACTCATAACTCTTCCGGCCATGTTCTGGCTCCATGCAAAACGCGAAGAATTTCTACAACATTGTTTTTTACGCGGTAGGGAATAATGTAGGGAAGGCCGGAAACAACAAGCTCACGAGTCCCTTCCACTCTTCCTGCTCTTCCTATGCCCTGATGTTCGCTAAGGCTGTTAACGCTATCCTTAATACGCTCTGCAACGTTTCGGGCAGCGTTTGGATTATCATTTGCAATGTAACCAGATATTGCTATAAGATCGTCAACCGCATCGCTTAACCATTTTATTTTCATCTTGGGGGCTTCTTCTTATTTTTTGCGCCCCACGAGTCAAGCCACGCTGCTACTTCTTCGTGGTCAATGAATTTCGCATCAGGCCGGTCAGCCTTTTTAACTGCTCCTTTTATCGCCTGTATCTGCCATTCATTAACCTCAACAAATCCCTTGATTGCGCTGGATACAAGATAGGATTTTGACCGCGCCGTAGCCGCTGCAAGATGGTCCAGCTTTTTCTTTGTCTGTTCATCTATCCTTATAGTTAACGTTGTGCTCATTGCCGCACCTCCTTTTAACACATAATAACACATTGTGTTACATTGTGCAACTATTGAATCAATTCTTCTCCATCTGTCTCAATCAACTGCAACACTTCCTTAAAATCATCAACAACCGCCTCAAACTCTGTAATCCAAATAGGCTACAGCAATAAGTTCTTCAAAGCTTTTATAGGAAATACATCTTTAAGCGCTCCCATCGGCGTTCTGTTTGTCTCCTGATTGATTGCAAGAATTTTCATATTATCAATTCCTCCTGAATCCATAATCCTACATTCATAAAGAAAGGCAAGGTCATTCATGGACCCAAGCACGCTTCTATTGGCGGTTTTTGCAAAACGTATCTCTTTATACTCTTGTTGTATGCGGTGTATTATCTCAATGCCGAAGCCTTCGCTTTGCAGATTAAATGTAAGATGCGTGAGAAACTCATGCCCAATATTCTTCAGATTATTTTTTACGACCTTTGGAATAAGAAATGTATACAGAGTTTTCTCGTTAGTAAAAATTATGCATTTTCTTCTATCTATCCTTATCAAGTTTGCATACCAGTTCCCCATCCCCTCCAAAGCAGATACATTTCTGTCAAACTCAATAGGAACGGCCTCTATTTCCTTAAGAAGTTTTTTTGTGCAATGAATTATTCTCATGATATTAGCTTTGCAAAAGACTTGTTGCATCTTCTTCTGAATAAAAGCGGTCAGATTCAGACAACCTTCCATTTAATTGTTCCTTTCTAACTCCAAAAGCTTCAAGGACTTTCCGCCATTTATCGTCAGAAAACATTTTTGGTTTTGCAATTTTTTCATCAATTATTTTTATTAATGTTGTATTTTTTTTAGCTTCAGCAAAGAGGCGAATAAGCCAAAGAGAAATTAGGAAATCAGCTACATCGTACGGGTTAGGATCTTTACATGTTTTGCTATACGAATTCATTATAGAAACAATATTACCAGTGCTTGTCTTCACAAATTCCATATCAACATCTAAATGTCCATTATCGTAAAAAGACATTACTATCCAAGCAAGGACGTCACAGGCTTCATCAGCGTGACGCTTATCAATATTTGTAGCTTTTGAAAAAACTACCCAGAAAAAAGCTTCGTACCATAGGATTTGCCCAATAAGTTTTGGAATGTTTTCATAATTGTCGGGTTCCGGTTTTTGCAAGATAGACAAGTAGACACGAGCAATATGCTTGATGGTTTGGATAATGTGCCATAAGAGAAAACTTGTTCCAAAATCAACCTTCTCTGCAAGATTTCGAAAGTGGCGGTATATAACTTCGTTTATTTCCATAAATTGTCCATACGGATTGACCCATCCTTTACTTTTATCCCTCTCAATATGTGATGTAGCCTGCTCAACCAAATATCCAATTGACATGGAATTTGACAAATCATAAGGAGGAGCGATTGGCAACCCGATAAAAGGTGAGCCAAAAGTCTTTTCGTGCGCTATTGCAAAAGGTACTAATGTCTCTATTTTCTCCATAGTATCCTGTAGAATTTTTACAAATTGAAAGTGTTTTCGTCCTGACAGATGTTGTAAAAGTGTTAATATGTCGTTTAATGTTACGTTTGCAAGAGGAATCTTATTAGAAATCAGAAAATTTAGAACAATTTTATACATGTTTTCAATAGCAGGAAGATGAACAGCTGTAATCTGGACATTATCTGGTGCATTTATTGCAATATTGAGTATCTCTCTACTTCCTTCCAAAGCAACATCATCCAAACCATTTCTTTGAGCTATTAATATAAATTCTTTTAAATATCCAATAGGTAAGTAAGTTATGGGTGCTGAGTTGTTACGAAAAGCACGAGCTTTAAGATTAGTTGTGCAGTTAATAATTTCCCCCATTGCCCTTACTACATGAATGGAGGTTGTTTCAGCCTTGAGTGCTACAGCATTCCTGTTGATGTCTTTGAAATGCTCATAAATTGGAGTCAGCACCTTATTAATATCGCTATCAGTAGCCATAAAATCTGCCGTAGGAATCAAAATAAGATTATCTTTTCGGCAATTAATATAGTGACAGGCTAATTTGGTTATCGCGGAGATAGCAAGACTTGCTGTATTGATATTCCCTGCACTCATAGCTTTTTGTGTAATTTCTGCTAACTCTCCAATCCATGTATTTACAGTAATATGATATTTCGGTAGCACCGCATATAAAGCAGTTTCTATTTGTTCTTGTGATTGGTTAGTCTTTTGCTCTGCTGATAAAAAGAACCTTTGGATTTTTGCCAAACGAGCTAATCTATTCTGAGATTTATCAATATATTTCTTAATTTGCTCTGACAGACGATGTATAGCATTGCTGGGCTCAAGTAGTTTAGTAACTCTTCTATGATGCCAACGAAGCATGTCTAGGGAAACAGCAATAAAAAACATCTCTAAAGACAGCAATATTGAATCTGGCAGACCCAAAACACCATCAACAGCCATAATAAAAGAAAATAGACAGAATAATGCCAAAGTAATAAAGATAATCTGTGTAACATAATCTATCCTATAAAGCCTTGTTACCGAAGGTGTAAAGCTTTCCACTGCACGTTGGATAGGAATAATAGAAAGTGAAAATACCAAGGCGAGCATAGTTCCAATCAATCCACCAGCAGCAATAAAGATTGTATCGAAGTTTTTGTATTCTCTTATTTTCCCTTGTACTACAGGACAAAAAAAACCAGCAGCAATAATTACCCCAAGAATTGTTATTGCATAACAACTTGTATGCGCACCAAATTTGCGTAGCTGTATTACAGATACCATACACCATGTCAGTATTTTAAAAATAAGGTTAGCGACTTTTATTTTTAAATTAGTAGCCAAAGTCTACCTCTCTTATGCGGTATTTGATATCGTAACTGTTCCCATCCCCTCAGATTAAAATCCCCTACACAAAAATCAGCGCGGTTTGAAACTTGTATGGTTTCCCGCAATGCGGGGAGTAATGATTGCTCAATGTTATCAAAAATTCTCGGCATATTTATTTCTCAAATAGATTCAAATATTTTCTGTAAACAAACATCCTGCCGTATTTTTTGCCTTTAACAGTCCGAGTTATATATTTTTTTATCTACACATGTTACCAATTTGTTTTAAATTAAGATGTCAACATTATTGCAATATAGTTGACATTTATCAAGTGGTTGTCAACTTTGCTGATTGAATTTCCCTAATTTCCTTTGTTTGCACTGATTTTTACTTGTCTATACCCGGCCAGATTAAATCATAGTGGACACTGCGGCCCTTACCGGGCAATTGACGCAATATTTTCTTGTCAAGCATATCTGAAATCTCGCGAAATGCCGTAGCCCTGCTGACTTTTGTAATGCTTACGTATTTACGCGTCGTTAAACCGCCTTTAAAATTTCCAGGGCCTGCCTCTAAAATTCGGTTTAGCACTTTTTTCTGGCGTTCGTTAAGTTCTGTCTGAGCGTGTTTTTGCCAAAAATCCGCCTTGGCTAAAACATTACCGATAATTTTATCAGATCTCTGAACGGCGCGCTGAAAACATCTCAGAAACCAAACAAGCCACGTTGTCAGGTCTGTGCTGTCACTCTTTGAACATTTTTCAAGAATATTATAATATTCATCTCTTTCTTCCATGATCTGCGACGAAAGGCTGTAATAACGGGTCGTGAGTTTTTCATCCTGAGCAAGGGACATATCTGTCAAGGCCCTGGCAATGCGGCCGTTTCCGTCTTCAAACGGGTGAATGGCCACAAAATAAAAATGCACAATTCCGGCACGTAAAAGACCATCCGTTGTCTTGAGACTTGATCGCCACCAGCGGAAAAAATTTTGCATCTCAGCTTCGACCGCTTCTCCCGGAGGCGCTTCAAAATGAATTTTTTCACGCCCTACTGGCCCGGATACAACACGCATCGGCTCTTTCCCGCGCCACCGGCCGACCCGGATTTTATGAAGGCCTGAATGCCCCGAAGGAAAAAGCGCGGCGTGCCACCCTTTTAATCTATCAGCAGAAAGAGCCTTATCGTAATTTTGTGTCGCATCTAAAATAACTTCAACTAAACCGTCCACTGATCGGGTGGCCGTAACCAAACCTGCCGCCGGGAGCCCCAAATGCCTTGCAACTGATGAACGGACCATTTGAGGATTTAAACGTTCTCCTTCAATCGCGGCAGTTTTAATGGCTTCCTCAGTAAGGATATCCGTCTGCGCCTCTTCGCCAAGCTTAAAGCCGAGACGTTTAACACGTCCCAGAAGATTTCCCTGCACAAGCCGAGCCTGCCCTAAAAGAGACAACAAGGAATTACTATCCCATGTAAATTTGGGCCAAGAATTACATTGCCATATATATTTCATTAATCTTTCCTGAAACGGTAAGACCCCTTAATCGCTTCACTAATTGATACAATTATATCACTTAATCGCTTCAAAAACAAATATATCTTTTTATGGCTATTCCTCCCTGCCGAGCTCATTATTTAACTACTTGGAAAAAACTTTGGCAAGTGAAAATCAAAGGCTTAAAACTCCTTATAAACCTTTGCCAAAGAATCCCCAGCCGCGTGCATTTTGAATTCGTTGAAATATCCAAACGGGGTAGTCATCACAGTAAAGCCTGTCCTCTGAAGCCTCTCAACAACTTCATTTAGAAGCGCCTCTGCAAATTCAGGAGGGGATTTGCTTGAAGACAGGTGATTGAAAGAATGAAGCACGAGAGTTTTTGTGGAGTTTCATTCTCAATCATCCTTTTCTTCCATGCAATAAGGTATCAGGGTTTGTTTATTTTTTCAAGGAGTTATAATTTTGATAGTGACTTATAAATTGTGTTAAGATTAATAGCAATGCTTGATATTAAAATTGTGAGGGAAAAAACTCAGATTGTCATTGAGGCCCTTAAAAAAAGGGGCTCTGACGCATCAATCCTTGACGGGCTTTTGCGCCTTGAGGCCAAGAGAAGGGCACAGCTTGCGGTTGTTGAAGAACTAAGACAGCAGAGGAATGTGCTGTCCGAAGAAATAGGAAAACTCAGAAAACAGGGAGAATCTCCTTCAGCGCTTTTAGAGAACGCAAAAAAAATCTCTGATGAAATAGCCCTGAAAGAACAGTCCCTTCGCGAGCTTGAGACTCAGACCCTTCAGGAAATTCTGGTCCTCCCCAATATCCCGCATGAATCCGTCCCGCTCGGAAAAGACGATACGGGGAATGTTGAAGTAAGGAAGCGGGGCAGGCTGCCTGAATTTTCCTTCCAGCCCAAAGCCCATTGGGATATAGGCGAAGACCTTAAAATACTTGATTTTGAAAGGGCAGGGAAGATTGCCGGCGCAAGATTCTGCCTGTATAAAGGGCCGGGCGCAAGACTTGAAAGGTCGCTCATAAATTTCATGCTGGACCTGCATACGGGCGAGGCCGGATACACCGAAGTATTCCCGCCGGTGCTTGTCAACAAAGATTCTATGACAGGGACAGGACAATTGCCAAAATTTGAAGAAGACCTTTTTAAAATCGGCAATGACGAAAGGAATTTATTTTTAATCCCCACCGCAGAAGTCCCGGTTACAAATATTTTCAGGGGTGAAATCCTGAATGAAGAAGAACTGCCCGTTTATTACACAGCATATACCCCGTGCTTCAGGCGTGAGGCAGGCTCCTACGGCAAAGACACAAAGGGGCTTATAAGACAGCATCAGTTCAATAAGGTTGAGCTTGTGAAGTTTGTAAAGCCTGAGGATTCTTATACTGAACTTGAATCCCTTACGCTAAATGCAGAAGAGGTTTTGAAAAGACTCGGGCTCCCCTACCGCGTTGTGGCGCTGTGCACAGGAGACCTGGGATTTTCCTCGGCAAAAACTTATGATATTGAGGTTTGGTTTCCTTCTCAGGAAAGATACAGGGAAATCTCCTCATGCTCTAATTTTGAAGACTTTCAGTCCAGAAGGGCTGACATACGGTTCAAAAGAAAGGGCAAAAAAGGCACTGAGTTTGTCCATACATTAAACGGCTCCGGGCTTGCCATAGGACGCACCCTGGCGGCAATGCTTGAGAATTTTCAACAGGAAGACGGTTCTGTTATAATACCGGAGGTCCTTAGACCTTATATGAAATCTGAAAAAATAGTTAAAGGTTGAGAGTTGAAGGTTGAAGGATGACAGGCTATTGAAAAAGTCCATTCTTACTAAAAAAATTGTCATACCCGCGAAGGCGGGTATCCAGACCATATTGTAACTACTGGATTCCCGTTTTCACGGGAATGACGACCAAATGCATGAAAATAGTTTTTCAACAGCCTGCTAAAGGTTGAAAAATAATTTAAAAGTTGCAGTTTAAATCTGTTCACCGTTCACTGATTACTGTTCACTGTAGTTAAAATGGAGGAGTGGCCGAGTGGCCGATGGCGGCGGTCTTGAAAACCGTTGTACTGAAAGGTACCGTGGGTTCGAATCCTACCTCCTCCGCTGTAATCCCTCCTGCGTTAAATAGATAGCTCGCTTGACCCCGTAGTCCCGAAGCGGGTCGGAGTTTAGTCGTATCGCCCGAAGGGTCGCTTCGACTTGCCACAGGAAAGATTAATTTGCGTGCCGGTTTTCCCTCATTCAAAATATTAAAGAATCTAATATAATTATTTTTTATTGACTAATTTAATAAACTTTATATAATTACATTGAAACTCGCTTTTTGAGCTTATATATGTTATATAATGCAGGGTAATGAAGCGGCTATTCCCTATAACACTTATTGCGCTGATTGTCTTAAACGGGAGATTATCAGCGCAAGAGGAAACAGGGCCTAACTTGGGGATGTCTCAGCAGACAGTAACTGATTCCACCAATATTCACTATACGGGGAAATATTGTTTGGAATGCCACGAACAAGAGCCTCAAAAAGGCAGGGGCCGGTTTTTGAAATTCAACGGCGATTACACCCAGCTTTGCAAGTGCCACGGATACACCACCGAGTCATATATCCATCCCATTGACATAGCGCCTTCTGAAGAAAAAAAGGCCCGTATGCCCATTACTTACCCGCTCCGAAACGGAAAAATGACCTGCGTTACATGTCATGACATTTACCTGCAGTGTCAGGATAACCAGCGGTTAAAACTGATCAACAAAAGATTTTTAAGGGATGCCCCTTACAGAAAACGCACAGAATTATGCATTAAGTGCCATGACGAAAAAAAATATAAAATGCTTAACCCCCATAACCAGCTGAATGCCAACGGTGAAATCATAGTGGAGAAATGCCTGTTCTGCCACGAGGAAAAACCTGATGAAAAACATGCTACCTTCAAGGAAGTTAAACTTATCGGGGACCTTGTAATGCTCTGCCAGCGGTGCCATGGTGAACGCCGCGACCATCCGGCGCGTGCCGACCATATACGAAAACCCTCGGCAGAAACAAGAGAAATAATGAAAGCCGGCGAACGGCAATTTAATATATCGCTTCCGCTGGATCAGGAGGGAAAAATTTTCTGCGCCACATGTCATAACCCGCATGAAAAAGGCGTAATTCCGGCTGAATTAGCCGGCGCAAAAGGCGGAAGTGAAAAGTTTAAACACCGCCTTCCGGGGCAGATGTGCCGTGCATGTCATCAAAAATAAGAGAGGAGGAATGTAAGTGCCAAAAACACCTTTGTTTTACGGACTGTTAATTTTACTTTTGAGTCTAGCGGTCAGTTTACCTGCGGCGGCGGCTGACAAGGAAAATTGCCTTATGTGCCATAAATACCTTCAGCTCGGCAGGATTGACGAGAAGGGTAGAAAAATAAGTTATTTCGTCAGTGAAAATATCTACAACAAAACGGTCCACAGAAATGTTCCATGCAGAGACTGTCACACCTACATAACGAAATTGCCTCACGACCTGGTAACTGAAGAGGTCAATTGCTCCAATGAATGTCATATCAAGCCGCCTTTTTCGCAGGAGAATTTTTCACATAAAAAAATAGTTGAGGCCTACAACAAAAGTGTTCACGGAATAAAGCCGGACGACCCGCCTGATGTAAAACAGGCAAAACCGTATTGTAAATACTGCCATCAGAATCCCTTGTTTATGAAGGTTGAGGAAAAATATATT
This sequence comes from Nitrospirota bacterium, assembly GCA_016207865.1. GTDB lineage: Bacteria > Nitrospirota > Thermodesulfovibrionia > UBA6902 > DSMQ01 > JACRGX01. Next base: position 2,839 of record JACQZD010000010.1, on the reverse strand, counting down.
GCCGGCAAGACCCTGCAGCGCTGCCTGAATTGCCATGAACGGGAAGGCGTTACAAAGGCCTATACCCATATTACCCACCGACTGGGGCACAAAACCAGCCGGTCACCTCAAGAGGTAATCCAGTTATGTTCAAAAAATTGTCATGAAAATGTTGAAATGATGAAGAAATTTAAGGTATCAAAAAATACATTAGAGGCAGTGGAAACTTATAATGAATCTATCCATGGAAAAGCAGTAGCGCTGGGCTCTGAAGAGGCTGCCGACTGCCTTAGCTGCCATGCAACGCACTTAATACAAGATATAAAGAAAAAAGATGATCCTGAGTCCACCATAAATCCAAAAAACCTGATAAAGACCTGCAAACAGTGCCACACAAAGGTCAACAAACACTTCATAAAGATTGACGTGCATTCCAATGTTGAAGAAAACCTGCTGCTTCATATGATTAATGTCGGACTCACATTTGCGCTTTACGGTACATTTATCGGTCTTGTAGGCCTTATGCTGTTTGAGACCTACGGCAGGAAAAAAGACGGCATAAAATGGATGCTGAAGAAAGGCACTACATGGCGCGGGCTGTCCAGGAGAAGACCTAAAGATTAACTAAGGAGGAGATATGTCTAATTTTTCCGAAAAAATTAACAGCTTTGTCAAAGAAATAGTGACAGACACCGGCACAGGCGAAGTTGACAGGGCTGAAGTTGAAGGCGTTGGAACCGTTCCGCGGGATATTTACAAATCTGTGAAATCAGATCCTTTGGGAGACCTGCCGCGGTACTCAATCCATATAGTCATACAGCACATGATAACAATCATCACATTTGTTATCCTTGCCGCAACCGGGCTGCCGCTTCATTTCAGCCATGTATTCTGGGCGCCGTCTGTAATATCACTTTTTGGAGGGCCTGATTCTGCAAGGATCATTCACAGGGCGGCTGCATGTTTAATGGTCTTCGGCGGTGTCTATCATCTGCTTACAATCATCCTGGGAACGCTCGCAAAGACCCGTACGAGAAAGTTTGACATTAAAAAGACACAGATACCGCGCCTCAAAGACCTGCATGACCTCATGCATGATATAAGATATTTCATGGGACGCGAGCCGTACAGGCCGAAAATGGAAAAATTTATGTACAAACAAAAGCTCCACTATCTTGCAATCTTGTGGGGCAATTTTGTTTTGATAACCGCAGGCTCCATGCTTCTGTTTCCGGAAACAGCATCTAAAATCCTGCCGGCCCCGTCTTTGTTTCAGAACCTTGCAAGGCTTATGCATGCCGATGAGGCTATAATGGCTGTAATTATTATAGTCTTCTGGCACTGGTTTAATGTCCACCTGGCGCCGGGAAGGTTTCCCCTTCAGTGGACCTTTATCACCGGTAAGATAACGCGGGAACATCAGATAGAGGAACACTTCATGGAATATTTGAATAATCTTAAGGAAATCCCTGAAGAACGGGAGTATATGAAGAATCTTTTGCGGGAAAAGGGATTATCATCAAAGGGAGGTGGACAATAATTGCCTGGAAAACCGAAACGATTAGAACATCCTAAGATAGTATATTTTGTTGGATTTATATTTGGATTAATTACGATTGCAGTAGTCATCGGAGTTGCCTATCATCTTTCTTTTTCACCGCACGGACCTGCAGTTTTAAGGCCTTTAACGGCAAAGTTTGAGGAGGGAAAATCGACAATTCTTGACGAAGTAAGACAGCATGAGGAGTTTGAAAAACACAGGCATTTCCACCACACTGTTTCTAATCCGCAGCTGCCTGAGCAAAAAAGGCCGGTATGTTATATATGCCATTCAGACTATCCTCACGGCAAGAATAAGAAAGTCAGGGCGCTCTTAAACATGCATACACAATTTTTTGTATGCGAGACCTGTCATCTGGAACAGCAGGAAGGACAGGCAGCAACTTATAAATGGTACAACCCCCTTGATGACGACCCGAAGGGGCCGTTTTTCGGGACCAGCTATGACCCGGCTACAGGAAATCTTATAGAAGGGGACGACCCCTACTCAAAAATATCTCCATATATCCATGCCGGAGGCAAGATAGAATCCGCCATCCAGCGGCAGGATGCGCCGCTTGCGCTGGATTATATGAAGGTAAAAGACACGCTTACGCCTGAGCAAAGGGATAATGTCAAAAAGAAATTTCATGTAAACATTAAGGCCAAGGGTCATGAATGCAAGACCTGTCATTCAAAAGGCGGCATTTTAAATTTCAAGCAGCTCGGATTTGCAGAAAACAGGGCTATGGATTTGGAACAACTGAATATCGCCGGCATGATGACTAAATACGAAAAGTTCTATATCCCTAATCTGTTTCAATAAAAGGATTTTTATTTTTGGTTAAAAAAATATTTTTTTTAATATTTTTTTTCTTATGTGTTTTTGTCGTTTCTGACAATTCGCTTGCACTGCAATGTTTTAACATTAAAACCCACTTTACATCAAAGGATTCGCTTGGACTGGACCAGCCGAGCGACCTGGCCGTCGGTCCAAACAGGGATATTTATATAGTTGACGGGCTGAACAACAGGATAGTTGTACTTGACAGTGACGGCCGATTGAATTTCACCTTTGGCAAAGAGGGTTCGGGAAGAGGCGAATTCAAATATCCTCTCGGAATAGACATCTCTCCGGGCGGCAAGGTTTTTATTGCAGATACAGGGAATCACAGGGTTCAGGTTTTTGATTCCAGGGGCGGTTTTCTTGATATGTTTACAGTCAAAAACAGTCCCCATGAAAAGCCCTCAGACCCGGTTGATGTCCTGGTCTCCACTACCATCAATTATTTATATGTTTCTGATAATGATAATCACAAAA
>JACQZD010000009.1 GCA_016207865.1 Nitrospirota bacterium | reverse complement strand
GGCATTCCATGGTGTTTTGGATGGCAATATCCTGAAGATGGAAGCGGAGGGGACAGCACCAATCTTCTCACACCAACTATAGGCGATGCAAATACATTGATTCCCGAAACAAAAGCCTTTATGGTTAATGTCGAAAAGGCACAGGGATAGGGGGGGTATAAAATGGAATCAAGTTTTCTAATAGACATGACGAAATGCAACGGATGCAGGGGATGCCAGGTAGCCTGTAAACAGTGGAACCAGAATCAGGCGGATAAGACCAAAATAAGTCCCAAATTCACAAACCCGGTTAAACTGAATGCAAAAACCTACACCAACATCGATTTCTTTGAATCAGAAAAGGACGGCCATCTGTCACGGAATTTTGCCAGGAATGGATGTTTCCATTGCAAAAAGCCTTCCTGTGTATCTGCCTGCCCCGTAGCTGCATTGTTTAAAACAAAAGAGGGTCCTGTAATATATCGCGCGGAACGGTGCATCGGCTGTCGTTACTGTATGCTCGCCTGTCCGTTCAATATACCTAAGTTTGAATGGGAGAGCATATCCCCCAGGATCCAGAAATGCACGTTCTGTCACGAGCGAATATTGGATAATAAAATTCCGGCCTGTGCAAAGACGTGCCCTTCAGGAACAATTCATTTCGGGGACAGTATTGAAAATAATCTGAAAGAAGCAAGGCGGAGGCTGAGCGAAAATCCCGGGAGATACTTCAATCATATTTACGGCGAACGGCGATGCGGTTCTTCCAGATCTGACCTGGAAATACATCTCCGGCATCCCGGCCATCATAGGCGTAGTACTGGCTGCCGGCATAGGCAGCTGGATTATCACGCGCAGGAACAAAAATATGCACGAGGAGGATAAATGAAATGACGCCGGCACAAGATAAAATAAAGCTTTTTACCCCTGTCACACTCGGGCTGCTTATTGTAATAATTGCGGGCGCTTTAGCTGTATATAAAAAATTGACGCTGGGCGAAATAACCACAAATTTGCAGGACGACTTTCCCTGGGGTCTCTGGATAGGGTTTAATGTTCTGGGAGGCGTTGCAATGGCGGCAGGAGGTTTCGTAATAGCAAGCGCCGTGTATCTCCTTAACATGAAAAAATACAAGCCTATTGCAAGGCCTGCCATACTCACCGCATTCATCGGCTATCTGCTTGCGGCATTCACCATATTTCTGGATATAGGCCATCCAATGAGAATCTGGCATCCGATGGTCATGTGGCAGATTCGCTCAGTGATGTTCATAGTTGCAATTCATGTTATCCTTTACACTACTGTGCTGGGACTTGAGTCCAGCCCAATGCTGCTGGAAAAGCTGAAACTTGGAGGGCTGAAGAAAATAATTGAGAAGCTCATGGTCCCCATTGCCCTTTTCGGAACGCTCCTTTCAGTGCTCCATCAGTCTTCTCTCGGGGCAGTATATCTGATAGTTCCGGACAAACTGCATAGCCTTTGGTACAGCCAGACCCTGCCTTTCAGTTTCCTCGTATCGGCTGTCATGATGGGTCTTTGCATGGTAAGTTTTGTATCAATACTCAGCTCTAAGTTTTTCAACCACTCTGCAAATATGGGCATTTTTTCGGGCTTGGCCCGCGGGTCCATCATTACAATAGCGTTCTATCTTATTTTAAAAATCTATTTACTTTTGACAGGACCGGGGGCGGCTGCGGCATTTACCGGCAGTATGGAATCAATGATGTATCTGCTTGAGATGTCCGTAGGAGTTGTAATACCGCTGATTTTACTGCTGCTGCCCGGCATCAGGAACAGCATTGGAGGAATCTTTCTCGTTGATATACTGGTAATCGGCGGAGTTGTAATTAACCGTATGAATATAGCAGTATTCGGACTGTTGAAGCATGCAGGCGAAAGGGGAGTGCGATATTTCCCAACCGGAAATGAGATTATGGTCACCTTATTTCTTATTGCATTCGGAGCTGTTTTATTTAAATTAGCGGTAAAATATTTAAATGTTTTGTCTTACGAAGAGGCGTAACAACAGCACATTAGATTCCCTGCGGCAAGACCGCAGGGAATCTAAATTTATTGCCGTAGTTTTTATTTTTTTAATTATCATACCGTTGTCCTACGCCGAAGAAAAGCGCTACCCCGTTCCCCTTGAAGACTCGCCTGTTTACGGTCCGCCTGACGCGCCTGTCACTATGATTGAATTTCTTGATTTCCAGTGACCGCACTGCACGGGGGTCGGTCCGACCGTCAAAAAACTGCTGAATAACTACAAAGGCAAAATACGCCTTGTGATAAAGCACTACCCATACAAATACCGTGACTACTCGCACATTGCCGCAGAGGCGTCGCTTGCCGCAAGGGAGCAGGGGAAATTCTGGGAGATGCATGATTTGCTGTTTAAGAAATCCCCCAGACTTGACAGGAACAGCCTTATAAAATATGCTCAGGAGCTGGGGCTGGACATAAATAGATTCACGGAATCCCTTGATGCCATGAAACATCTGAAAATTATAGAGCGCGATAAGAAACTCGCCTTTGATTTGGATTTGTATAACACCCCGACTTTTTTTATCAACGGCAGAAAGGCGGTCGGCAACAGGCCCTATGAATATTTTAAAGCGATTATAGAGGAGGAGTTGAGGGATGGTAAGAGATAAAAAATTTTTCTGGATTCCTGCCTTCGCAGGAATGACAATGCTGGCATTGCTTTTGCCGCCTGTATTTGCCGGAGAGCTTGAGCCTTTTAAGGAAGTGCCGATTCCTGCGCACAACCTGCAGACGCCTGAGAAGATTGAACTTGGCAAAAAACTGTTTTTTGACAGGCGGCTTTCAGGCGACGGCACGATGAGCTGTGCAACCTGCCATGACCCTGAGCAGGCCTTTACAGACGGGCTGGATATTGCGCTCAGCTATCCAACGACGAAAAACTGGAGGAATTCTCCCACGCTTATCAATGTCGCATTTCAGAAATATCTTTTCCATGACGGGCGGACGGGAACACTTGAGGAGCAGGCGCTTTTCCCTATGATGTCTGCATTTGAGATGAACCAGAATCTTGATTTTCTTGAAGAAGAAATAAAGCAGGTGCCTGAATACGCCGAGGCGTTCAATAAAATTTTTAACGGAGAGCCTACAAAGGAAAGGATCGGCATGGTGATTGCATCTTTTGAACGGACGCTTATCTCCGGAAATTCACCGCTGGACCGGTATTTAAACGGCGACAAAAAGGCATTGTCGGAAAAGGCCAGAAAAGGGCTTGGAATATTTACCCGGAAGGGAAAGTGCGCTGACTGTCATTTTGGCGTGAATTTATCAGATGACAGATTCTATGCCCTCAGCGTGCCTGAAAATCCGGCGCTTCTGAATGACCCCCGCGTTATTTCAACAATGAGGTTTGTCGCAAAAGTTTATAAATTTAAGGAATACAGGACGCTTAAGGAGGACCCGGGAAGATATTTAATTACGAGAAACATGTTTCACTGGAAGGAGTTTAAGACGCCTACTCTGAGGGAAATTTCAAGGACAGCGCCCTACATGCATAACGGTGTGTTCAATACGCTTGATGAGGTTATTGAATTTTTCAATCAAGGCGGAGGAAAGGGCAGCACCGTGCTTAAACCGCTTGGATTAAGCGCGGATGAAAAAAAGTATCTGAAAGCGTTTTTGATTGAGGCGCTGACAGGCGATGAGATTATTATAAAATACCCGGAACTGCCGTAAGGAAAAACTCATGGGCAAAAGCCAGGAAGACAAACATAAGACAAAAGACCAGCTCATTAAGGAACTGGCAAAAATGCGCAGGAAGGTTGAGAAACTGCAGGGCGCAAAAACGCCGGACAGAGACATCACCGAGCGCAAGTATGCGGAGGAGGCGCTTAAGGCGGGTGAAGACAAATACCGGACACTGGTGGAAAATATCCCTGATTATGTCGCGCGCTTTGACCGGCAGTATCGCCATATTTTTGTCAATGAAAGAACGTTGGAAGCTACGGGGACAACTTTTGAGCAGATGATAAATAAAAGTCACCGGGATATGGGATACCCTGCTCACTTATGTGATTTATTTGAAAATACAATGGATGAAGTTTTCAATATAGGTCAACCCTGTGAGAAAACATTTGAATGGGAAAGCCCTTCAGGGCTGAGAATCATTGAATGGCGCGCCTTTCCTGAATTTGCTGTTGACAGGAATGTTAAAACAATATTGGCTCTCTGCCGTGATATTACCGAGCAAAAGCAGTTGGCAGAGGCTTTGCAAAGGGTAAACGAAGGATTGGAAATACGCGTTAAGGAACGGACCGCAGAGCTGTCGGAGATGAATGAAATATTGATATCTGAAATTGCAGAGCGTAAAAAAATGGAGGAGGAACTGCGCATAAGTGCAGGCGGATACAGGCAGCTCCTGCATGAATTCCACGCGCTTTTTGATGCTATCCCTGACAGCCTTGTCTTGATGAATCTAAATAAGGAAATAATCTGGGCCAATAAATCTGCCGCACATGATTTCGGAATGGAAGATGAATCCGAATTATTGGGTCACTCATATATTGAACTGTGCAATAAAATCAAGGCCTCAAGCGAAGATTGTCCGGCAGCAAAGAGTCTTTCTTCAGGAAAAGAAGAGCAGTCTCAAATCTTAACCAAGTCACAAAGAGTTCTGGACATAAGGGCTTTCCCGATATTGGACGAATCAGGCAGGGTGCAGAGCGTTATAGAGCTGTCAAGGGATATTACCTCCAAGATTCAGGCTGAGAAGGAGGCAAGACAGATGCAGGCAGAACTGATTCGCACAAATAGAATGACTTCCCTCGGCACTCTCGTCTCCGGCGTTGTTCATGAAATAAACAACCCCAACAGTTTTATTCTGTCCAATTCAGAGGTGCTCTCTGATATCTGGAAGGATGCGGGAAGAATTCTTAAAGAATATTGTTCGGAAAACAATATTCAGCGTCTGGGGAATCTTTCTTTTTCTGAGGCGCTGGAAGTTGCGCCTGAATTGATTAAGGGAATAATTTATGGTTCTGTCCGGATTAATAATATAGTAAGTAATTTAAAAAATTTCTCCCGGCCTGCCAAGACCGGCATATGGGGGCGGGTCAGCTCCAGAGGAGTTATAATGAGCTCAAAGGCGATTCTCAGCAGTCAAATCACTAACTACACAGATAATTTTCACATAAACTGCAATGAAGGCATCCCATATTTAAAAGGGAACTTTCAGCAGATAGAGCAGGTAATTATAAATATTATTTTGAATGCCCTCCAGTCTCTGCCTCATAAGAATTGCTGTGTTTGTGTGTCAGACTCTTTTGATGAGGAATCAGGCATTATAATAATTCAGGTAAAAGACAATGGGATTGGGATGCCTGAAGACATTATTGAAAGGATAACCGAACCGTTTTTTACTACGAAGCTTGAACAGGGAGGCACAGGGCTGGGGTTGTCAATTTCCTATTCAATTATAAGGGAGCATAGCGGAACTCTTGAATTTGAGTCCAGCCCCGGGGCAGGAACGACCGTTACAGTTAAATTGCCGGTTTATAATCCAGCTTCCTGATTGTCTTCCATGCCCAATAAAAATTGATAAATGCACTCGGGCAAATCCCTGCTGTATCCTCCTTCAAGGATTGCAAACATGGGCTTTCCGAGCGATAAAAGCAGTTTTCCTATTTCTTTGTACGTCTCTTTTTCCAGTAAAATATTTGTTATCGGGTCATGTTTGTAAGTGTCAAATCCCGCTGAGACTGCAAGCAGGTCAGGATTAAATTCAGAAACCTGTTTAAGCCCTTTTCCAAACGCTGACAGATATTCAGCCGGAGTTGTATTGGCAGGCAGGGGATAGTTAATGCAGTTTGCACTGTTTGAAAGCCCTGTGCCCGGGTATAGAGGGCTTTGATGAAGGGAGAGGTAGAGAAAATCTTTTTTACCAAGAAAAATATCCTCGGTGCCGTTTCCATGATGGCAGTCAAAATCAACAATTGCAATTTTTCCGGCGCTCTCCTTTGCCTTTAAAGATGCAATTGCAATATTGTTGAAATAGCAGAAACCTCCAAGGTGATTTTTAGCTGCATGATGCCCCGGGGGGCGCATTAAAGAAAATGCCTTTTCGCCTTTGAGCGCAAGCATTGCCGCCTCAATTGCGCCGCCTGCTGACAATTTTGCATATTCAAAAATATCAGGAAGCGCGGGCGTGTCCATATCAAAAAAACCGCCTTTTTTTACTTCTTCAAGAAGTCTCGGCGTATGCGCCAGAAGAATATCGGCATCTTTGCAGGGCGCAGGCTCTATAAACAGTGAAGCGTTAACAGTGAACTGTGAACAGTTGTTTTTGAGATAGTTATAAGCGGAGATTACCCTTGCCGGAGATTCAGGATGCCCGGGCTGTGAATATTCAGCGCATTTTTTTGAAAAGATGATTTTCATGGGAATTGTCCGCTTTTTTTACAGTAATAATACCATATTTTGAGGTTTGATACAGACAGAGTTTTAAAGGATTATTTCTTCTTGCAAATTTCCATTTTAGTGATAGAATTTGCTTAGAAACAAACAAAGAAGCAGCAGGCATAGAAGCCTGCTAATTAAACATATATACATTGGACGTCCCTGTTACATTTCATAATAAAGGCCTAAAAGGTATAATAAAAAGCGGATGAGTAACTACGCTGACTTTTTATTAAACCTTCTGGCGCAGTTTGGCGGTGGACGCGGCGAAACTGAAAACGAGCTGGTGCGTTTTGGCCTTGCGGCGACATTCTGGGGCGTGCTGTTTGCCGCTGCATGGAGCAGATGGCGGCAGAAGGCGCTTAGGCATGAAAAATTCCTGATTTGGGGATTCGGGCTGGGTTTTATCCGTGAAGTATTTATGTTTGCAGTCTTCTCACTGGATTTATTGGGTGCAGTTAGATTTGACTTCATGCATGTCTTTTTCCCCCCTCTTGAGCATGTTATTTCCATGGCGGCGGTAATTGTTGTTGCAAGCGCGTTTTTGAGATATATTCAAGGGGATATTCTTTTATCCAGGCGCTTTCTCCAGATTGGATTGGGAGTCAGCGCTTTTTGCTATCTTGCTACGGCTCAGTGGTGGGCGGAAGCTGTGACGGCAAATCCGTTATTAAGATTCGGCCAGACATGGGCTGACTGGCTTTTCAGGATAAGCGCCAGTCTGCTGATAGCTTTCCCCATTATTATTCTTGCGAAAGAACGGCGGTGGTTATCGGATATCGTGGTAGCTGCGCTTTCCATGTTTTTTCTTGATGAATTCCTGATGTTGTTTAATCTCGCAAGCGGCGACATCTATCGCGAAATATACGGGCCGATACGCCACAATCTTCATCTATTGGCTATTCCCCTGCTGGGATATGTTTATGTCAAAGAACAGTCTGTTGAGCGCAGACAGGCTGTTGAAAAGATAAAGGAGGAGAGCGAAATATCATCATCGCTTTTACAGATATCCGAAACATTAAGCAGCGGGCTTGATGAGAAGCATCTGGTCCGGAATATTATGAAAATTGCCCCCCAATATCTTAAGTTTGACAAGTTCGGCATATTTCTTTACGGAGAAAATCCCGGAGAGTTTATTCCCTCGGGTCTGTATGGTTTTACCCGCAAAGAAGAAGAGATTTTGCTGACGGCATCATTTAATAAAGATTTTTTTGCTCCGGTACTAAGGACAATCCCGGCGGGCGGAACGGTCACTGCAACAGGTGCGGGTGAATCAGAAGTCCTTCTTAATACATTCAATATTAAGAGCGCTGCGCTGGCGCCGGTCATCACCGGAGGCAGGATAAAGGGTGTGCTTGTCGGCGGATATAAAAATGCTGGTCAGCCGGAACTGCGCGATGTATCATTCCTTAAGGGACTTTCAGACAGTCTCGGTGTTGCCTTTCACAACATAAGTTTGTATGAAGACCTTCATCAACTGCTGATAAATACAATTACTTCCTTTGCCTCTGCGCTTGATACCAAGTCCCCGTGGACCAGAGGCCATTCGGAAAGAGTTACCAATTACGCCGTTGCAATAGGCGTCAGAATTGGATTTGGCGATGAGGCTATTGAGGCGCTCAGGCTCGGCGGACTCCTTCATGACATAGGGAAGATAGGCACCTATGATATCGTTCTTGATAAGGCGGATAAGTTAAGCGATGAAGAAATAGAGCTTATCAAAAAACATCCTGTTCAGGGCGCCTTAATCCTTGAACCCATAAAACAGCTTAAAGAGGTAATTCCTGCGGTTAAACATCACCATGAAAGGATGGATGGAACAGGTTACCCCGATGGGCTTAAAGGCGAGGAAATTCCTTCGTCTGCAAGGATATTGAGCGTTGCTGACGCTTATGACTCCATGACAGCAGACCGCCCGTACAGAAAAGCGCCCGGGAAAGAGCGTGCAGTATCAGAGCTTAGACAATGTTCCGGCACAAAACAAAAAATTAAGGATGATGCCGTCTTTTTATATTCTCTTTGCCATATTCCTCTGGAGCTCCCTCGGCATAATTGTAAGGCTTGCCGGGGTAGAAGTGCATGTGATTATTTTTTATTCCTCGCTCACTGCTGTGATTATTCAGGGAATAATTCTGACACGGGGAAAATACAGAAAACAGATGCCCGGGGTCAAGGAAGTGTGGTATCTTGCAATACTCGGGATTATCTCGCTTGTAAATACATTTACTTATTTTTATGCCTTTAGACACACCACAATAGCCAACGCAGTACTTACCCACTACATAGCGCCTGTGCTGGTCGCATTCCTTGCCCCGCTTTTTCTCGGCGAAAAAACAACGAGGAAGATTGTTATTGCAATAGCAATTGCCTCTGCCGGTCTGTGGGTTATGCTCAACGGTTTTGCCTTCGGGGAAAGCCATATGGCAGGCATAATGGCAGGAATCCTTTCTGGCTTTGCCTATGCGATAATTGTTATTATCTCAAGGATTTTAGCACAGAAGATTCATCCCCTCATGATGGTCTTTTTCTCAAATATTGTTATTGCGGCGCTTACGGCCCCTTTTGTAAGAGAACTGCCTTTAAATGTACTCTGGATTTTTATTTTGATGGGGGCAGTTCATTCAACTATTGCTCCTGTTTTGTATTTCAGGGGACTTAAGGAAGTTACTGCCAACAGGACGGCGGTGCTCGGCTATTTTGAGCCTGTCATTGCAATAATCTTCAGCATGATATTTTTAAACGAATTCCCCGGAGTAAATTCAATCTTCGGCGGAGCGCTCATAATTTTTTCAGGCTATCTGACGCT
>JACQZD010000008.1 GCA_016207865.1 Nitrospirota bacterium | reverse complement strand
TATCGGCGATGGAAAGGCAAAAAAAATCCTCGTCTATAAGCAAAAACCGAGAAAAGGCTATAGAAAGCCGAGAGGGCACAGGCAGACTTACACTCAGGTAAAGATTAAAAGCATAGCGTTATCGTAAAATTAAGCATTAGACTCCGTCCCCGTGAAAACGGAGAACCAGAATATCTAAAATACTGGATTCCCGCCTACGCGGGAATGACGGATAAAGAGTTTTTCAACAAGCTGGAGGCATCAAATGGCACATAAAAAAGGTGTAGGCAGTTCAAGAAACGGCCGCGACAGCTCAGCACAGAGGCTTGGCGTAAAGAGGTTCGGCGGGCAGCTTGTCAAGGCAGGACATGTCCTTGTCAGGCAGAGAGGCACTGTATTCCATCCGGGCTTTAATGTAGGCAAGGGCAGCGATGACACTCTTTTCGCAAAAATAAGCGGCATTGTGACCTTTGAACGCAAAGACAGGACCAGACAGCAGATAAGCGTTTATCCGGCGGCTCAGCAGGCTGAGTAAAAAATAACTTTTCTATTAAAAACAAAAACAGGCTGGTTAAACCAGCCTGTTTTTGTTTTTCCATTATGCAATTCATTGACCAGGTAAAAATCTATGTAAAAGCCGGAGACGGAGGCAGGGGCTGTGTAAGCTTCAGAAGGGAGAAGTACGTTCCAAAAGGAGGACCTAACGGCGGAGACGGAGGCAGGGGCGGCCATATCATATTCAGGGCCTCAAGAAACATCAACACCCTTCTTGACATCAGATATCACCAGCATTACAGGGCTGAAAGGGGACAGCACGGCATGGGTAAGGACATGCACGGCAAAAACGGCAGTGATATGATTATCCCTGTCCCCATGGGCACTCTCGTGAAAGACGCCCTGACGGATGAAATCTTATCCGACCTTATAAAAGACAATCAGGAATTCATAGCCGCAAAGGGCGGCCGGGGCGGGCTTGGCAATACTCACTTTAAGACATCCACCAGACAGGCGCCGAAATTCGCACAGCCCGGAGAGCCGGGCGATGAACAAAATCTCATACTTGAACTGAAGCTCCTCGCTGACGTAGGTCTGATAGGACTTCCGAATGCAGGCAAATCAACATTAATCTCCGCAATATCATCGGCAAGACCAAAGATTGCAGATTATCCCTTTACAACGCTGGCCCCTGTATTGGGGGTTGTAAAGGCCGGAAGGTTTAAAAGCTTTGTTGTAGCGGACATACCGGGCTTGATTGAAAAGGCGCATAAAGGCGCAGGTTTGGGTTTTCAGTTTTTGCGCCATGTTGAAAGGACGTCTCTGCTACTTCATCTCGTTGACATTTCAGAGATGGCTGAAGGAGACCCGGTTAAAAAAAAAAAAAAAAAAACTGGACCGCCTTGCCCGCTACTGCAAAAAAAATAAGTATGATTTTTTTCAGCTCTGTGCGCCGTCCGGAGAGGGGATAAAAAAGCTCATAGCGTATCTCGGCGCAAAGGTGCAGGAGATAAAAAAATAGGAGGAAGAAACATTAATATTTCAAGCGCTAAAGCCGGGAGTCTTTTTATGTCGCTGCTCAGAATCATCGCTATTGTATCGTCCGTCCTTGCCGCAGCCGCCGTCCTGCTTTATTTTGTTCAGGAAAAACTGATATTTTATCCGCAGCGCATCTCCGGAGAAACTGCAAATCATATTACATCTGCTTTTAAAAACGTTGAGGAAATAACTATTCACACAAAAGACGGCACAAGGCTGCACGGCTGGTTTTTGAAAAACTCCAGCGGGAAAATATCAAAACTGATTTTTTATTTCGGCGGAAACGCGGAGGAAATCTCATATATGGTCTATGAACTTCAGCGGTATAAAGACTGGTCGGCAGTGCTTGTCAATTACAGAGGCTACGGAATGAGCGAAGGCGCTCCCGGCGAAAAAAGTTTATGCAGCGACGCGCTTGAGGTTTATGATTATTTTCTGGAAAAAACAGATGTTGACAATCCGAAGATAGCCGTCATGGGAAGAAGCTTAGGTTCAGGGGTGGCCGTATATCTTGTGCGGAACAGAAAATCAGACGGGGTTATACTCGTTTCGCCGTATGACAGCCTGGCAAGCGTGGGAAAAGGGATATTCCCGTTTCTTCCCGTCGGGCTGATTTTAAGGCACAAATTTGACTCTGCTGTTTTGGCTCCTGAAATTAATCTTCCGCTGCTTGTAGTAACTGCCTCTGAGGATAAGGTTGTCCCCCCCTCACATTCAAAAAAGCTTTCTGAAAAATGGGGCGGAGAGGTTAACGCCGTAGAAATAAAAGGCGAAGACCATAATTCCGTCAGCCTGAGAGCGGAATATTGAGACAGCATCGGCAGATTTTTAGACGGATTATAAGCCTCATTAAAAAGTTTGGGGTATTCTTTCTAACGGGGCAACTCCTAATGTGACGTTTCTTAAGTTCTATGCTATTATTTTTTCGTCATTCCCGTGAAAACGGGAATCCAGATGCTTGTTTTTACTGGATTCCTGCTTTCGCAGGAATGACAGACTATGAACATATTATTTATGAAACGCAACACTATCAGGACTGTCTTGATAGCAATAAAATATTTCCTAATGTATAATTTTGTATATCTTAAATAATATGAAACGGCTGGTTATAAAAATAGGCAGCAGCCTGCTCGCATCCGCAGAGCACGGGCTTAATGAAAAGCGCCTTCATACAATAACAAAAGATGTCTCGGACATTGTTGACAGGGGCTGCGAAGTAATAATTGTTTCCTCGGGCGCGGTTGCCGCGGGGCTTAAGAAACTCGGTCTTAAGGAAAAGCCTAAAGACATAAAGCTCAAGCAGGCGGCGGCGGCAATCGGGCAGTCCAGCCTCATGTGGGCTTATGAACACAGTTTTGGTGAGTTTAATAAAAAAGCCGCACAGGTCCTTCTTACGCGTGATGACATAACCGACAGGCTGAGGTACATAAACGCAAAAAACACCCTGCTTACGCTTCTGGATTACGGCATTATCCCTGTAATTAATGAAAACGACCCTGTTGCAATTGACGAGATAAAATTCGGGGACAATGATTTTTTAGCCTCTTTGGTTTCAGGACTTGTGGAGGCTGAAATGCTTGTCATCCTGTCTGATGTGGAGGGGCTTTATACTAAAAATCCGGGCCTCGGAGGCGCAAAGCTGATAACTTGCATTGATAAGATTACCCCTGACATTGAAAAAATTGCCGGTGGAGAAGGAAGCGCCGTAGGCACGGGCGGGATGTACTCAAAAATCCTTGCGGCAAAACAGGCGGTAAGTTACGGGATTCCGGTTGTCATTATGAGCGGGAAAAAATCAGGTCTCCTCAGCCGCCTGCTTGAAGGTAAAGAGGCTGGGACATATTTCAAGCCGCAAAAAGAAAAAATGTCATCTAAAAAGGGGTGGATTGCCTACGGCTTAAAATCAAAGGGCATGATTTATCTTGATGAAGGGGCGGTAAAGGCGCTTACGATGCAAGGCAAAAGCCTCCTGCCTTCGGGTGTGGTAAAAGTTGAAGTGCATTTCAACATAGGCGACGCCGTAACCTGCCTGACTAATGACGGCGTAAAAACCGCCAAGGGGCTTACTAATTATTCCTCCGTGGAACTCATGCGCATCAAGGGCAAAAAGACCTCTGAGATAGAGACTATACTTGGATATAAATACTCTGACGAGGTCATTCACAGAGACAATCTTGTGCTGGTTTAGAAAAATCTGTTTTGGTTCAACGGGTCTTCCCTTGAGTTATGAACAACAATTGCTTCCGCTGGACTATCTGTTGATTATATGATATAAATCATACAAAACCATGCTCCTTTCAATAATAATACTTTTAGTTCAACAAAAAACTAAATAACAATGTTAGGAGGTGCATCATGGGCAGCAACAAAGGCGTACGCAATCTCTTCATCTTCGGCAGTCTCTTCTTCTTTGTCATACTGATTGTCCTTACGTTTGACACACTCTCAAAACTTCCCGGAAGGGCCCCTGAGATAACTGAAGACGTAAACGCAGGAAAAATGGCCTGGCACAAATATGACTGCATCGGATGTCATACTATTTTCGGCAACGGTTCTTATTTTGCCCCGGATCTGACAAAAACCACAGACAAAAAACCTGAGGCTTATCTGAAGCGCTTTTTGATTGATCCGAAATCCGTCAACCCGAAGGCCTCCATGCCGAAACTCGGCATCATGCCTGAGGAAGCAGACCAGATTATCGTCTTTCTTAAATGGATTGCAAAGGTTGACACAAACGACTGGCCTCCCAAGCCTATTCTCGCCGGAGCGGCAGGCGTAGGCGGAAGAGAACTCACGGCAGGAGAAAGGCTGTATCAGTCTTCAGGCTGTTCTGAATGCCACATGATAAACGGCATCGGAGGAACAACAGCCCCGGACTTGACCCATATCGGAAACACAAGGGATAAGGCATGGCTTTTCGGGCACTTTAAAAATCCACCGGCATATACTCCGGACTCGGCAATGCCTGCAGTAGAGGCATCCGACGGGGAGATTGAACAATTAACCGAGTATATGCTTACACTTAAATAGGAGGCAGTTGAAATGACTATAAAATATAAAAGCCAAAAAATAGCGGAAAGTTTCTACACATTTTCCATACTCTTGTTTCTGGTTCAGGTGCTGGTCGGCATAATTGCTGCTGTACAATTTATCTGGCCTGATATTCTCATATTGAACTTTAACACTATAAGAACGCTTCACATCAATGCGCTTGTAGTGTGGCTGCTTGCAGGCATGATGGGCGCTACTTACTATGTCGTTCCAGAGGAGTCTGAAACTGAAACCTGGAGCGTTCCCCTTGCAAAGCTTCAGTTCTGGGCAACGGTCCTCGCAGTGACAGCGGTTATCATTGGCTACATATGGATGGGGCTTTCACCGCAGGCAAACAGCCTTGTATTAGGCACAAGACTTCTTAACGAAGGAAGGGAATATATTGAGGCTCCCCGGTGGGCTGACATCCTCATTGTCATATCCGTGCTCCTCTTCCTTTTTAACAATTTCATGACAATGCTTAAAACTAAAAAGTGGACCGGCATACAGGGGACTCTGCTCGGCGGATTAACCGTTCTTGCTTTGATGTATCTGCCCGGCATGTTTTACACAAAGAGCATGGTGGAAGACCAGTTCTGGTGGTGGTGGGTAGTGCATCTCTGGGTTGAAGGAGCGTGGGAAGTCATCGCAGGCGCCCTGCTTGCATTCATGCTGATGAAGCTGGTCGGCGTAAAAAGGGAAGTGGTTGAAAAGTGGATGTATGTGGAAGTAGGGCTTGTCCTATTTACCGGAATCCTGGGGCTGGGACATCACTACTATTGGATCGGGACCCCGAAATACTGGTTGTGGGTCGGCGGGATTTTCAGTTCGCTTGAGCCAATTCCGCTGCTTATCATGGTGTGGGACGCATTCAGGACAACGAGAGAGGCAAGAGTAGTCACCAACAAGGCAGGGCTTTACTATACTGTAGCCCACGCCATATTCAATTTTGTGGGCGCAGGCTTATGGGGTGTAATTCACACGCTTCCTCAGGTAAACAAATGGACTCACGGCACCCAGATAACAACGGCCCACGGGCATCTTGCATTTTACGGAGCCTATGTCTTGCTTGTCCTTTCAATCATCTATGTGACACTGCCTGCGCTCAGGGGGGTAAAGGAATTCAATTCCTCAAGGGCGCTTCAGTCCTTCTGGTGGATGACGATCTCCATGGTATTCATAGTTCTTACGATTACAGGCGCCGGCATGGTCCAGACCTACATGGAAAGACTGATGGGACTTGATTATGTTGCCGTAAAATCCACTTATAACCTCTGGTTTTGGATCTTCAGGGTAATATTCGGCATAGGGTTTCTTATCGGCGTGGCGATCTTTGTAAAAGACTATTTCAAAATCGGCAAAGAGCCGGTAAGCGCTGCCGAAAGGGGATAAAACACAGTTTCCCCTGCTCCCATGAAATTTATGGAGCAGGGGAAACCGATTGAAAGCCGTCGCTTACTTCATTTATCATATTGCATATGGATAAATGGCTTCTTAAAAACTTGTTACCCTTTTTTGTCCTGTTCTTCCTTGCATCAAACTCCTTTGCAACAGAGGAATACGCCGGGCAGACAGGACGCCGGTGCAGTGAATGCCATATTGACGCAGCAGGAGGCGGCGAACTTACCAAAGCCGGCGAGGACTTCCTTGATGACCTGAGAATAAAGGGCCTTTACAGGCCGCTGAAACAAACACAAAAGATTGTGCGCTTCATTATCGGCTACTTTCATATAATGACCGGCATTATATGGTTTGGAACAATCCTCTATGTCCATCTGATACTCAAACCCGCATATGCCGCTAAGGGACTTCCAAAAGGAGAATTGATTCTCGGATGGATTTCAATAATAATCATGGCGCTGACTGGCGTACTTCTTACAATTGCGCGGATACCTTCATGGCAAATGCTTTTTCACACGCGGTTCGGCCTGCTTCTTATGACAAAGATTTTTTTATTTCTCGTAATGGCTTCCACAGCCGTAACAGTGACCTTTATAATCGGACCTAAATTAAGAAAGCGGAGACGGCTTGAAATTCAGCAGGATAAGCGTGATCTTACAATTGAAGAACTGTCCCAATGCGACGGAAAAGAGGGAAGACCTGCCTGTGTTGCATATAAAGGCATTATCTATAATGTCACAAACAGCAAACTCTGGAAAGACGGCTCCCACCTCAGAAAACATTCGGCAGGCAATGACCTTACGGAGGTCCTGAAGACTGCGCCCCACGGTGAGGAAAAGATTCTTTCACTGCCCCAGTACGGCAGACTTTTACAAACAATGGAAAAACCTGAGAAGCCCATTCATGAAAAAGTTTTTTATTTCTTTGCATACATGAATCTTATTCTGATATTCCTCGTTGTCTTTGTGATTGCGCTTTGGAGATGGTGGTGATGACGCAGTACATACTTCAGGAATACGGCGCGTGGAGCGTGATGGTAATTTCATACGCGGCGGGCATTCTTTCAGCAGGAAGGATGAGCGCCGGGGGCGCACTTTCCCTGATTGCGCTGGCCCTGCTCATAAATTCAAAACAGGCATTTACAAAATGGCTTCGCGGACATCATGCCTTAGCGCCTCTGATAATTTTAATCATGCAGATATTACTTGCCTCTGCGCTTTTAATTGCCGTATCCGGAGCTGATACAGTCAAACTTCTGCCCTATCTCCTGCTCCCTGCCGTTTATTTCCTGCTTTTCAGGTTTGCAGGCGAACATTATTTTGCCACCGAGGCCTGTGGTTTTGCTCTCCTTGCGCTGTCGGCTCCAATAGCAAAATTTGCAGTAACCGGCATTGTGGATAACAATCTTTATTTAAGCGTTGCAATCTTTTTCCTCGCAGGAGTTTTCAGGGTCAGAGTGCAGACCAGAAAAGGCATGCTTGAAAGGATTTCAATGGTCCTTTACGTAATGTTTGCCGTTTTTGCATATCGCCTAATGGGAACGCCTCTCATAGCTCTCCTGCCCCTGATTGACAACCTGATTCTGTCGCTCACGCTTTACAGCGTGAAGTTAAAGACAACGGGCTGGATTGAATTGTCAAAAGGCATAACTTTTCTTCTGCTGATGCAGTTATTAAAATAGAACTGCCTGCATTTGGACCTGAAGGTTACAGCCAGAACTCAGGATAACTCCTGTCCCTTGAGAGATTGTTCACTATCAGCGCTACTATTAAAAGAATGAGAGCGCCAGCTCCGGCAGGGACAACGGCATATAAAAAACCAAGGTTGTGTATCTTTTCCCCGCCAATGACAGCAATTAGTGCAGTCGCCCCTCCCGGCAGATGAAGCGTCTTTGTCACAAGCATTGCCGCAATAGCAAAAGATACACTAAGGAACGCCGCTATCCAGAGCGTATCGCCGAACAGTTTAAAGCATGCCACCCCTATTAACCCCGATATCATATGGCCGCCGATGAGGTTTCTCGGCTGTGCAAGAGGACTTTTTATCGCGGCATAGACAAGAACCGCCAATACATTTAATCTATTATGATTTATCTCATACCGTCATATTGCCCACCGCCGGTATAATTTATATACAAGGGATTAACGTGAACATTAAAAATCTTCATATTTACAGACGGACAACGCAGGTCTTTTTTATTCTTCTGATATTCTCCATCCCAGTATTAGACATCCTGAGGTACGATACGGCGACACGGGAACTCATCGTCTTTGGGCAGGCATGGAGCATCGGGCTGAGGCCGGATTTTTTCATCGAGCACGACATTTCAGGGGCCACGCATGTTGCATTGCAATTTTTTTTAAAGGCAATACTGCCCTGGCTTTTTATCCTTTCAACCTTTCCCCTGCTCGGCTATTTTACGGGGAGATTTTTTTGCGGCTGGATGTGTCCTGAAGGGGCATTTTTTGAGTTAGCCGACTTCCTGACGCTTAAACTTTTAGGCAGGCGAAGCCTCTACGGCAAAAAAACAAATGACCCGGAGACAAGCCATGACAATAAGTTTCTTTACGCTGTAATTACAGCGATAAGTGCTATAATAATTCCAGCGGCAGGCGGAATTGCACTTACCGGCTTTTTTATTGCGCCAAAGACCATATGGAGCCAGATTATTAACTGGGATTTTACATTCGGGGTTAAGGCGGGGATTATTGGGGTCTCTGTATACATGCTCATATCATTAATCTTTGTCCGCCATGCGTTATGCAAATATGTCTGCTCCGCAGGACTTATGCAGATGTTATTCGGGTGGGCCAGCCCCGTTTCATTGAGAATACATCTGGATGCGCAAAGAATTAATCAGTGCACAGATTGCAGGGCGTGTGAAAGGGTTTGTTTTATGAATGTAAAGCCGAGACTGCCCAAAAAGGATATAAATTGTGTAACCTGCGGCGAGTGCATTACTGCATGTAATAAGGAGTTAGGCGCTGGCAAAGGGCTTTTCAACTTTTCAGCAGGGGACAGCAATACAAAAAAGCCTGTCTGGATTCCTGCTTTTGCAGGAATGACAAAACAAGATAAAGATACCTAATCGCCGTCCCGGCATTTCGGGACGCGGTATTTAAATTAATAAAAACCGCAAAAGAAGGAGGATGTTATGGAAATACTTGATTTAAAAAAACTGATAAAATTCAATCCCGACAAAATCAGCAGGGAAATGCTTGCTGATAAACCGGAGATGCGCATTGCCCTGATGTGCCTTAATAAAGGGCAGAAACTTGCTCCTCACAAGGCTCCGCTCAGGCTTCTCATGTACTGTGTTCAGGGCAAAGGGACCTTTATCGTAGGCGATGAGCGCATTGAGGCAGACGAAAAAACCTGCATACTGTGCGACCCGCTAATTCCGCACGGATTTGAAGCTGACAGAGGTGAAGAGCTTGTAGTAATGGCAGTCGTAACGCCGGTGGAGTAAAAAGCATATATTAGGGGGATAATTCAGCTATCGGCATATGGCGGTTTGACAAGCTTATAAAAATTATAAAAAGTTCTTGACACATCTTCTTAGATATAATTAAAATTGCTTATATCTTTTATTAGACTTTAAACTATAATGTAACAAAATAAAGTATTTGTTTTTTGGGGAAAAATTTTCAATGTACAAAAGATACTGCATTTCTTTAAAAAATAGTTCAACCCGTTCAAAAAAACCAATCTTAGCGTTAATCCTTCTATTTTTACTCAGTTTTGTCTCGACCACTTTTGCAGCAGACTACCGGGCTTCAGGCAACGGTTACAATTATCCAGAACCATCATTCAGAGCAAGCATGTCATTAGATGTAAGGTCATCATCTTTGGGAACAAGCTGGCTGAAGTATTACTATACCCGTTTAAGATTAAGCCTCGTAAGCACATCAATCACAGGCATATCATCAGAAGGAAACACTGCAACAGTTACAGGAGTAGGGGCACTAAATGAGGTTCCAAATTATACCTTTACAGTAACAATAACTGACGGAAGTCCTGATGCTATGGGGATAGAGATTCGCAAACCTAATGGGACTCTTCATTTTAAAGACCCACCAGAAGGCGGTACTCGGGCTTTAAGTACAGGAAATTTTATTATGGAAGTTTCTCCTGCAGCGCCTTCTAATCTAATAGCTACTCCCATCTCTTCAACTCAGATAAACCTTTCATGGACAGACAACTCTAATAATGAGACAGGCTTTAAAATAGAACGTAAGCTTGGTGTTGACGGAACGTATAGCCAGATCGCTGACGTTGGAGCAAATGCAACCACATACGCCGATGCAGTGTTACTGATAGGAACGGTTTATTACTACAGAATAAAGGCGTATAGCTCTGTTGGAGACTCTGATTACAGCAACGAGGCAAGCGCTGCAACATGGGATTCGGATCAGGATAATGATGGCCTTACAAACTATGAAGAAGGAGTTTTTGGAACCGATCCTAACAATTATGATACAGATGGAGATGGAGTAGATGATTTGAATGATATCTTTCCTTTGGATCCATTTGAGACCAAAGATTCAGATAGAAAGGAAATACAGATAACCTTAAATCCTGCAGATCAATATATTCCTTCCATCTCTGGAAACAGGGTTGTCTGGGAAGATTATCGCAACGGAGATTCTGATATCTACATGTATGATATATCTACAGGTGTTGAGACACGGGTTATAAGTGATTCCTCGGATCAATATGCCCCTTCCATCTCCGGAGACCGCATTGTGTGGACAGATTATAGAAATGGAAACAGTGATATCTATATGTATGATATATCCACAGGTGTTGAAACACAGATTACGAGAGATGCCGCAGACCAATGGTTACCTGCCATTTCGGGCGATTCTGTTATCTGGCTTGATAACAGAAATGTAAACTGGGATATCTATATGTACAATGTTTCCAAGGGTATTGAATCCAGGATTAATATAAATGGCATTGTTGATCCATGGTCTTACCCTGCCATCTCAGGAAACCGGGTTCTCTGGACAGATAATAGAAACGGGTCCCCTGCTATCTATTTATATGATATCTCCACTGGCAATGAAACGCAGATTACGACAGATGACGGTTGGCAGCAACATCCTGCTATTTCAGGTAATCGTATAGTCTGGGACGATTATAGAAATGGAAACGCTGATATTTACATGTATGATATTTCAAATGGCGATGAGATACGGATTACAATAAATGATGATGAGCAGGAATACCCTGATGTTTCAGGGAAGCATATTACATGGCACGATTATAGAAATGGGAACTCTGATATCTATATTTACACCGGTGATGGTGTAGGAGATAACTCTGATAATTGCCCTGATATTTACAATCCCGATCAACTTGATTCAGATGGCGATGGCATAGGAAATGTGTGTGATCCTGATGATGACAACGATGGTTTAACAGACTATCAAGAGGGTCTTATAGGGACAAACCCCTTAAATCAGGACACTGATGGCGATGAAATAGATGACTTAAATGATGCTTTTCCTTTAGAGCCGGCAAGCGCGCCCACTGTAACAACCAATTCACCAACTAATTTAAATGGTAACTCTGCCACATTAAATACAACTGTCAATGCAAATGGGGCAGATACCACGGTGTATTTTCAATGGGGAATAAGTGCACCTTATGGAAATGATACCTCCTCTCAATCCATAGGAAACGGAATAAATAATGTTTCTATATCAGCCAATATAACAAATCTCTCACCCAATACTATGTATCATTACAGGGTAGTAGCAGCTAATATTGTTGGAACAAGTTATAGCAATGATATTAGCTTTACAACTCCCCCAATTACATTAACCATAATTTATCCTCTAAATAATAGTACGATGTATAGACCAGATATAATGGTTAGAGGAACGGCGACTAATTTTACAGGTAATGAAACAGGGGTGGTTGTAAATGGCATTGTAGCAAATATCTATCATAATGAATTCATCGTTAACCATGTACCTCTAATTGAGGGCTCAAATACCATAACTGTAACTGCAACTGATACCGAGGGAAACACAGTAACAACAGCAATAACAATAAATGCAGTCCCAGCAACTCCACATGTGACCCTAAGAGCTAATATTGAATCAGGCATTGCGCCGCTTACAACATATTTCTCAGTTTCAACAGAGATATCTAATGCAGTAGCAACCTACCAGATGGATTTTGAGGGGGATGGAGCAATTGATTATGCAGGAACAACATTTGAAAACATAAGTTATACATATACTACAGAAGGCATCTATTATCCAACAGTTGTAGTTACAGATGCAGGGGGAAGCACTTATTCTGATACAATTGCGATAATTGTACTGAATGCAACAGACTTGGATGCATTGCTACAAGCTAAGTGGAATGCAATGAAAACAGCATTAAGAGCAAAAAACATAGAAGCTGCACTAAATTATATTGATGCAGAAAAAAGAGAAATACACAGAGCTAAATTTGAAGTTTTAAAAGATAGCATGCCTGCTATCCTTGATACCTTTGTGGAGTTTAATTTTGTTAAATTCTATAAATATACCATTGAATATGAGATTGTCGCTAATGAAAATGGAGTTTTATATTCCTATCCTATTACATTTATTAGAGGTGAAGATGGGATATGGAGGTTCAGAAAATTTTAGGTAACTTAAGGGTAAAACAATGAAAGCTATGCTCTTATCAATGATAATAGTTCTTATGACTGCCACTATCTGTGCAGGATTTGTAAGAGGACCTTTTAGTGGGAAGGTAATAGACGCTGAGACAAAAGAACCAATAGAGGGAGCAGTGGTTTTAGTCAAATGGAATAAAAGAGTTATTACTGGAAGTCCTGGTGGTCCAGCGACGTATATACAAGAGATAAAAGAGACATTGACCAATAAAGAAGGGGAATTTTATATAGAGGAATATAAAGGCTTCACTATAAACCCTCTTGCAAAGATAAAAAACCCTGAATTTCTTATCTATAAACCTGGATATTGTGTTTTACCAAAAACTTTTTTTATGCCTACATGCAAAGAGATGAAACCGAAAAAAAACTATTATGAAGCATTTGTTAAAGGGGAGGTAGCAGAATTGCCGAGGCTGAAGACAAAGGAAGAGCGGCTAAGGGCAATGCCAAGTCCTTTTGGCGAGGATTCCGACTATAAGAAGCAAAAACTGTTTATACGGTTGTTAAATGAAGAAAATGAAAATTTAGGATTAAAAGGAGAATATAAAATAGAGGATGGGAATTAAGATGACGAATAGGCTCTTCAGAATAGCTCTTTTTCTTCTCATAATTTTAGTTACTAATTCTCAGTCTGTTTATCCGCTAAGTGTTGAAACACACGAAACTATAAATGAGATAGTAGCTAATGGAACTATGAATAGTTTTTCTCTTAATGGCTACTTAATAAACAATCTTGGGCTGAGCGGGGGAGTTAATGAATTTTTTGATAATAAGAAAGTTTATACTTGGTTTGCGCTGGGTGGTCGTTATGAAGACATACCACCATGGACAATTATTCCATATGTTCGTTCAGTAAATCATTTTCATAATCCTCTCAAATTATGGAACGAGGCGGGATTGAATGATGTCTTTACAGGCACATCATCGGTTATATGGGCGCAAGATCAAAGCAGTGCTGGCATTTCATTAGGAGGGGATTGGTCATGGAAAAAGGCAAGGGAGTATTTTTACATAGCACTGACAGGAAAGGATTTCAATGGTAATTTGGTTGCTACTGATAAAGCACAAAGGGATGCTTACTTTGCCAAAACTTTCAGAGCAGTTGGTCAGTTAATGCATTTAGTTCAGGATTCCTCGGTTCCAGCGCATGTAAGAAACGACAGCCATTTATTAGGAGAAGGATATGAGGAGTGGGTGGAGGATACAAGGGCAAATAACACAGCCGTTTTTGATGCTCTTGTAGCAACGCCTCTATTTTTTGATTCTGCTATTCTCAATGAAACACTCAATCCACTTGCTCCGATACCTATAGCCAAAATTATTGATACAGATAGGTATAATGAAGGCATTAACCCGTCCGCAGATCTCACATGGGGAATATCAGAGTATACCAACTCAAATTTTGCCAGTGCTGATACAATATTCACAGAAAACTTTGATCCAAACCATAAACACTATTTCCCTTATCCAAGATATAGCCCTGAGAATTATGAGATGTATGATGTGGATTTATCACAAAGTAAAAAGAGGATATACTTAAGGAAAAAAGGCGATGGAGAACCTATTGAGCATTTTGCAACTGTCGGACCTTTATACAAACACCTGAATTTTGATTCAGTAATACAAAGAGACGAATTAGAATTTGACAATGAAGTCCATAGAGACTATGCTTCACTTCTCCTTCCCCGAGCCGTAGGCTACTCGGCAGGCCTGCTGAATTATTTCTTTAGAGGCGACCTTTATATATCACTGCTTATCCCATCAAATAACGCTATAACCCCTGATGTTTGTGCCCCTATAGGCAATTCATCAGACACAGGTAGTAACATAGACACAGTTGCTGTTTTTATTAGAAATAACAGCAAATTAAATGATGCGATTGAGCCTATTGGAGCAGGTACCCTTACCTTGACTGTTAGCTATAAAGATTCTACTGGCTCAATTGTTTATGAATCTGCGGGTTCTGTATCTGTAACTCAAATTCCTGAAATGAATAGTAGCTCCTATTTTTCCACTTTATTTACTTTACCAGCCCCAATCCCTACACAAACTGCTGAAGATGTTACATATTATTTTGCTTTTAGAGGGCAATTAGGCAATGAAACAGATGCGGTGATTGGAAAAATTATAAAAGGACCTGTATTGCACAGTATTTCTCCTGATAATGGAATAGAAGGCACGATTGTTACCCTTACAGGCAATAATCTTCCTATGATTGATGAACCTTTCCCTGCAACATCGGAGAACGTAAGATTTCATCATGATATATCAAAGCCTTATACTGTAGAAGTGATAAACAAGACTGATACTGACATAACAGTTAAGGTGCCAAATACCGCAGGTCTTCTTAAACCAGGTTATGGCGGGTTAAGGGTACGAAATATTCTTAATACAGGAGAAAAGATATACAGTAACCCGGTCTTTTTCTTCCCAATTGCTCAAGGCGAAGTAAGGAATTCAGGACAGACTGTTGTGGATATTACTGTTGAGGCAACTAATCCAATAACAGGAGACTATAATCAGTTACCACAGACTATAAATATAAATGGGTTGGCTCCCGGAGCTTCACAGCCAATCCAGCTTATGACAGGGTTTACTTATGCAGCCACAGCAAATTCAACTGTAACAAAGGATATAGAGCTTTTAACTCCAAATGCTATAGATTTTGTTTTTGAATTACACGAGGCTGTTCGATAGAAGGAGGTTTTGATGTCGTTATGAATCCACAAAGCATCAAGATGAAACCTCAGGAGAAGGAGATAGCATGAGGATTATCGGAATTATACCTTTTTGGTTATCCCGAAGTTTAGTACTGACTCTTATATTTGTATTATTATCCTTTTTTAACTTTTCTGTTCCTGCTTATACCTGCAATACTTATACTGAACCTAATAGTACGGATCAAGCCTTTAATTACTGTGACGGTTATTATCTTATGTGTTCGGGTGAGCCTGCTTGTAAATATACCTATAATGATGTTACTGAGACTTTAGTTAATTATATTGTTACTTACTGTGCTGTTAGTGACTATCGCTTTTGGTCTTATTCTTACGGTGATGCTGGTGAAGATGAGCCTTCTTATCCCTCCAGTGACTCAATGTGTCCTTTGCCCTCTGCTCCTGGGGAATGGACTCATCTTGGGCGTATATATACTGTGTGGGTTACCGAAGGGGAGTGTCACCCGCCAGAAGACCCTTTCTGTCAAGAGTACAATTCTGTTCCTCATTATTATTGGACTTTGTGGGGGTGTTACCATTATGTTGAGCTTTCCCCACCCTGTGAGTTAGCGTTGGGTCCTTGTCTTACCAGGACCTGTCCTGATGGTTATGTTTTAAATTCTGAAACCTGTGAGTGTGATAGTGTTTCAAATTCTAACTGTATTATACCTTTCTTTGATGTATCTGTTAATTGCGGCACCAATACTCTTGATTTTACAGTTGATAGCTATGGTACATCGGCGTATACTCAACAAATGGAGGTCTGGAAATGGGATACCGGAACAAATTCATGGATTGATTGGACTTATATTTATGACTTCTCTAATCCCTTTGATATTTCTGCTTGGGGTGATGGTCGGTACCGCTTCTCCTCTTATTATTGTACAAGTTGCGGGATATGCGATAATCTTGGCTACACTTCTGAAGTTAATATTTCTTGCGGTGGTTGTGGTTCTACAAATCTGTCAGGGTATGAGACTTTATAAGTCAACGGGATTACGTTAAATAATACAATAAAAACAAAAAATGGGTTACCTATAAAAAAAGCTGTCAAGTGAGGGGAACTGAGGAGGAAATGGGTCTCACCGTCTTTTTGACTTCTACCCGCTTAGAGTGTATTATTATAAAAAAATATGGGTAAGATTTTAAAAATCGGGCTGCCTAAAGGCAGTCTTGAGGAATCAACATTAAAGC
>JACQZD010000007.1 GCA_016207865.1 Nitrospirota bacterium | reverse complement strand
TAGTTTTACTTTTTTTCTGGAAACCGGCTCTTTTTGTTTTACTATTTCATATAATCTTTTTGTGAAGGCACTATTGTCTTTTTGCTCTTCCAAGGGGCGTGTATCAAAAAGCTTATCATCGGCAAATTCGCTATTTAAAAACTGTTCTCTTGCTTTATACATAATATATTCATTAGTAAAATACCATCTTCATGACGAGTCCCATAAATAAGCCTGTATTTAGGAATTTTGTGATGATACTTTTCTTTTATTGGAAACTCGCAAACTATTGAATAAAACTTGCCCATTTGTTTCATATATGACTCTGTAATTCTCTCTTCTTTCTTATCAAATGTTAGGGTGGAATTTAGGATAATATCTTTCCAATAATCTCCTCCGGCGATTTCATCCATTTGTTGCTGCGTCATTCCTCAGAAATAAGGGCGATAATATCTTCAAGATTTCCGCTTTGCACATTGTTGGTGAAATTGGAATTGGCAAAAACCTCATGTATCAAGGTCAACTGATCCTGAACTTTGATGCTTAAATTCTCTTTAAGAACCTTCCGGGCTTCCTGCAGGATGTTTGAGTAGAAGGGGAAGAACTCTTTATTCAGCGCAGATAAGATATTTTCACTGCCGATAGTTTGCAGATGATAAAAAAGTTTACTCTCATTCCCATGGTCTGAATTGAAAAGCGGCCGTAGCTCTTTAAACTCATCGTCCCTCTTGAGTTTCACCTCAAAGATACGAAGCAGGAGCAATTCAATAATATATTCCACACGCTGAACCGGCGTGCCTGCAGGTCTCAGCTTGTTGTGCAAAGCTTTTAAAATATTATTAGTCTTGTTGTCTGCGTAATGAACTGTTGATCGTCCCATGGGTTAAGGACATTTTATATCAAAGCAAAGGTTTTTTCAGCTTCATCCCTATTTAAATAAAAAACATGGATCTGGCTTGCTGAAGCTTGTATGGTCCATATACAATTAATTTTTAACATATTTGTTTACCTTTTTCATAACCTCAATCAAAGGCTTCTTCAACTTTTCCGCAATTTTTTTACAGTCATTATATTCAGGCGCGGATTTTAGAATTTCATTGCCCAGCTTTGAAACTTTCACGCGCACATTTCCAAACTTAGTTTTTACTGTCTTAATCTCACGCGCAAGCGTCACTCTGTCCGCCTCATAAAATCTAAGTCCAATGCTTGTTGTTTCTTTCAGAATTATTTTAATTAATTCCTCTTTTTTATCCGCACTGCTTAACGCTGTAAGCAATATCCCGGGCCTGCCCTTTTTCATGAGGACCTGCGTTAAAAATACGTCAAGCGCGCCTGCCTTAAAAAGCTTCTCCATCACATATTCGTAAATCTGCGGGTTCATATCGTCAATATTGGTTTCTATAATGGTAACCCCCTGACCCCTGACCCCTGACCCCTGACCCTTTTCATCTCCCACAAAAACTCTCAAAACATTCGGGTGTGTTTTAAAATCCCTGCCGCCTGCGCCTATGCCAATCTTAGAAACACTCATCTCAGGCATCTGCCCGAAACCGTCGGCAAGCGAGGATATGAGCACTGCGCCGGTGGGCGTAGTAAGTTCAAATTTTATATCCGATGAATAAACAGGGATGTTCTTAAGTAATTCCAGGGTCGCGGGCGCGGGCACAGGCAGTATGCCGTGCTCTGTCTTTATAACGCCGCTTCCTAAATTCAACGGCGAAGAATAGATTTTTTTCACTCCCAGTATATCAAGACCGATTAATGCGCCGAAAATATCAACAATACAGTCAACTGCGCCAAGTTCATGCAGGTGAGATGAAGTGTCAAAGTAACAAAGCATGTTATTCGTTATTATTTATTTGTTATTCGTTTTTTACTAAGATAATTGATATAGCCATTCAATAAGGTAGTAGCTTTTGCAATTAATTCTAACCCATTTTTATATTCATCTGCAGTAATAAATCCTTCATCCAAAGAACAAATAAGTTGATCTCTTAATTCATAAAGAGACCCTCGTGAAATCCTGCAAAACTGAGCATTTTCCTGATAGTGAAAACGGCCAAATCCTTCAGCAATATTATGTGTCGTTGATCTTGCAGCCCTAAGCATATCATCTATAAGTCGGTATTTTTCATCGTTAGGGTAATTCTTGACTATTTTTGCAATATATTGCCTTACTTCCCTGCAAGTTTTCCAGCAATTTAACTCCTCAAATGTTTTTAAACAGTCTTTCTTATCATCTATTTTTTACCCGATTAACGATTAACAAATAACTTATAACGTATTTATTTTGTGCGCAAGCACCCCGGCGCCGAAGCCGTTGTCAATGTTCATAACCGCAATGCCCGGCACGCATGAATTAAGCATTGCAAAAAGCGCCGTTAATCCTGCAAAGCTTGTGCCGTAACCGACAGAGGTCGGAACGGCAATAACGGGCTTGTCCGTCATCCCGCCCACAACAGAGGGAAGCGCGCCTTCCATGCCGGCAACAACAATTATTACGTGCGCTTTTTTTAAATATTCAGAATTCCCCATCAGCCTGTGAAGCCCTGCCACTCCCACATCATAAACAGTAGTTACCCTGCTGCCAAGAAATCCTGCGGTAACTGCCGCCTCTTCCGCAACGGGGATATCAGAGGTCCCTGCGGTCAAGACAAGCACATTGCCCTTTTTCTTTTTTCCCCCGCCGATTGAGATCATGCCTGACGCAGAGTGAAAAACGGCGTTTTTTATTTTCAGGGAATTATAAATCCTCTCTGTTGCCTTTGAAATGAGAAATCCCCTGCTCTTTTTATACATTGTCCCTGCAATCTTTCTCACCTGCTCATCGGTCTTGCCCGCGGCAAAAATAACCTCCGGCACTCCAAGCCTGAGATGCCTGTGGTGGTCTACCTTTGCAAATGAAATGTCTTCATACGGCAGGTGCTTGAATTTTTTTACTGCGTCGGCCACGGAAACACTGCCTGATTTTACCGAGTTGAGAATCTGTTTTAGCTTGTTATTGTCCATAAGATGTTATTCTTATTGCTGTCATTCCGGCTTGTCCGGAATCCTTCTCTTTTTCTCCCTTAACATTAAGAATGATTCCCGTTTTCACGGGAATGACGTCATTCCGCATTAAACTATCAGGGCATGTGACTTGTCATACCTGCGAAGGCAGGTATCCAGATATTCTCCCTGTGAAAACAGGAAACGATATTAAAAAATACTGGATTCCGGCTTACAACCTGCTGGAATGACAAATTCAAACGCATTCCCACAAAAACCATCTCAGAACTCCGCCTTGAGCGCCCTTGTCATAAGCAATCTTACGGCATCTTCGGGATTTTTATCCTGATAAATAACCTCATACACCTGTTCAACTATCGGCATTTCTACTTTATACTTTTTTGAAAGTTCATATGCCGACTGCGCGGTTGCCACGCCCTCTGCAACGCTTTTTGTGGCTGAAAGAATGTCTTTCAGCTTTTTGCCTTTGCCGAGATTTATGCCTACGGTATAATTCCTTGAGAGCGGCCCTGTGCAGGTGAGCACAAGGTCGCCAAGCCCGCTTAAACCTGAAAAAGTCCTCTGCTCAGCACCCATCGCCCTGCCCAGCCTTACAATCTCCGCAAGCCCTCTTGTTATAAGCGCCGCCCTTGCACTGTGTCCAAGCCCAAGCCCGTCTGATATGCCTGAGGCTATTGCAATGACATTTTTCAGCGCCCCTCCAATCTCAACTCCGAGCACGTCAGTGTGGGTATAAACCCTGAAAAAGTTCGTATTAAAAATTTCCTGAAGCCTTTGCACTGTATCAGGATCGTCTATTGCAAGCGTAACCGCCGTCGGCAATTTTTTAATCACCTCTTTTGCAAAGCTCGGGCCGGAGAGCGCCGCCGCCTGCCGGCCGGTAATTTCCTTAACAATTGCCGATACCGTAAGCAGTGTTTTTTGCTCAATGCCTTTTGACGCGCTGATGATTAAGGCATTTGCCGGAATAAATTTTGACGCCTTTTTAAATATGGCGCGCGTAAACTGCGCCGGCACAACGCTTAATATGCAGTCAGCATCTTTTACCGCATGTTCAATATCGTCGGCTGCCTTTAAATTTACAGGCAGAGCAGCCTCAGGAAGATACATGCTGTTTGTGTGTGCATTATTTATCTCAAAGGCAGTCTCTTTCTCAAACGCCCAAAGCAGGACTTCATGCCCTTTTTCAGCAAGCAGGCTTGCAAGGACAGTTCCCCAGCTTCCGGCGCCTATGACTGTGATTCGTTTCATAAATTAATCCTCAGCTCCGCAACTCCGTCATTCCCGCTTGTCGGGAATCCTTCCGACTTGCTCGGAATCGTAAGAAAGATGCCGGACAAGCCGGCATGACAACCCTGTAGAGCATTCTCACATCAATGAGAATGCATCGGATTTTTATTATACAGCATTCGATAGTTATGATATACTTTATGTTTTATGAACGTAACTGTAAACAGGAGAAGTTTATTATATGCAATTATCTGCATTATACTGCCCGTAACTTTATCAGTTGAACCAGCCTATAGCAGTCTGTCTGCCTCCGGGACGATATCTTCTCAGGTCAGCAAAGGTATACGCAATCGTGTATCTGCCGGCTTTTCCGGCAGGATAACAATCAAAGAAGATGTAATATATGCACCTGCTTTACTGCCGCTTTTTTATGAGCGCCGCGCATACCTTCCCGCCTGGAGCAACGACGGCGGACTGCTGCCGTATGTTAATTCCCTTATTAAGGCAGTCCGTAAAGCATATGAAGAAGGTCTCCGGCCAGAGGACTATCATCTTTTAGCGATTGAGACGATATTGAAAGAGGTCCGCAGGGATGAAATCAGAAATAAACCTCCAGATGCCGGCAAACTCGTAAATCTGGATCTGCTGCTTACGGATTCCTTCCTGCTTTACGGCGCTCACCTGCTGTCAGGCAAAGTCAATCCCGAAACAATTGACCCTGAGTGGTTTGCCAACAGGCGCAAAGTGAACATGGTAGAGATTTTAGAAAAGTCCCTTGCCGAAAACCGGATCGAGAGCGGGTTAAAAAACCTCCTCCCGACTTACAGAGTATATTATCTGCTTAAGGTTGCCTTGAAAAGCTACAGAAAAATTGCTTCAGCAGGCCGCTGGCCCGCGGTGCCGGACGGCCCTAAAATGCAGAAAGGCGACGTTGGTGACCGTGTGATAGCGCTGCGCGAGCGTCTGGCGCTGACAGGCGACTTTGCTTCGCAGGAGG
>JACQZD010000006.1 GCA_016207865.1 Nitrospirota bacterium | reverse complement strand
CTCCTGACTCCTGACTTTTTCATAAGCAGGCTTCCACACACCCTCCATCCATTTATATGATTTCTCCGCAGTTACTTCCTTTACAAGGTCTGCTGCAGAGATTCCGGGATGCTTCCGGACCTTTTCTAAAAGACTTTCAGGGATTAAATCAACTGCTGAGATTATGCCCATCTGCACGCCGTTATCCCTTAAGTGAGACGTAAGCGCCCTTGTGTCAAGGCCTGAAAGGCCGGTTATTCTATTTTCCCTGAGATAGTCATTGAGATTTCCCTTAGAACGCCAGCTGCTGTTGTAATTAAGATATTCCTTAACAACAAAGCCCTCAACATTAGGTTGTTTTGACTCAACATCTTTATCATTTATCCCGTAATTCCCGATCTGAGTGTAAGTCATTACGACTATCTGCCCCTTGTAGGAAGGGTCTGTGATGATTTCCTGATAGCCTGTCATTGAGGTATTGAAGACAACCTCGCCTATGGTTTCGCCTTTAAAGCCGAAATTCCTGCCTTCAAATACCGTCCCGTCCGCTAAAACTAAGAGTGCTTTTGACCCCTTTTTTTCTACTCCCATTCGTAGACTTTTCCCTTTGATACGGTCTTTAAAACTGCGCCCTTTAACTGCCATCCCTTAAACGGCGTGTTTTTACCTTTAGATAAAAACCTGTCCGGCTCAACAATAAAGTCTTTGGAGAGGTCTATTATGGCGACATCAGCATCAGCGCCCTCTGCAAGAGTTCCCTTTGGAATTCCTATTATTCCTGAAGGAGTTACGCTTATTTTCACGATAAATTGCTTTAAGCTTAAAACGCCCTGTTCAACCAGCTTAAGCCCTAAGCTGAACGCAGTCTCAAGCCCTGAAATTCCAAAAGATGCAGCGTCAAATTCCTTGTTGTATTTATCATCTATGTGATGGGGCGCGTGGTCGGTTGCAATTACATCAATTGTGTTGTCTTTCAGCCCCTGCTTGACTGCCTCAACATCCCTTTCCGTCCTTAACGGCGGATTTACCTTTGCGCTTGTATTATAGTTATTAACCTCATCTTCGGTAAGACAGAAATAATGCGGGCAGGTCTCTGCAGTTACGCTGATGCCGCGTTCTTTTGCATCCCTTATCAATCTCACCGAGCCCTCTGTTGATACATGCGCGATATGAAGCCTTCCGCCTGTGAGTCCTGCCAGCGCAATGTCCCGGGCAACCATCACTTCCTCTGCCGCCTTTGGAATTCCCCTTAAGCCGAGCGTGGTTGAAATAAATCCCTCGTTTATTACGCCGCCCTCAGACAGCCTCAAATCTTCGCAGTGCGAGATAATCAGGACATTAAATATTTTTGAATACTCAAGCGCCCGCCTCATGATAAGGCTGTTCATGACAGGCCTGCCGTCGTCTGAGAAGGCAATACAGCCCGCCTCTTTCATCATCCCCATCTCGGCAAGTTCTTCGCCCTTTTGCCCTTTTGTGATTGCGCCGATGGGATACACAAAGCAGGCGCCCTCGGCATAATTTTTTCTCAGTATGAACTCCGTCACTGTCTTGTTGTCATTTACGGGATTAGTATTCGGCATGCAGCATACTGACGTAAATCCTCCCCTGACAGCCGCCATGGTGCCGGTCCTTATGGACTCCTTGTATTCAAAACCCGGGTCCCTCAGATGGGCGTGCATATCAACAAGCCCCGGTATCACAATACATCCGGAGGCATCAATTATCTTGTCGGTTTTCGGCCCCTTTGCCTTCGGGTACACGCCCCGTATTTTTTTGCCCTCTATAAGTATTTCATAGTGGCCGTCAATATTCTGCGCCGGATCAATAACCCTGCCGTTTTTTATAAGAATGCTCATTCCTTTACCCCCGACAATAAATATAATACAGCCATTCTTACCGCCAGCCCGTTTGTCACCTGCTCAAGAATTACGGACTGCGGACCGTCTGCCGCATCCGTGGAAATTTCAATTCCGCGGTTTATCGGTCCGGGATGCATGACCATTGCGTCTTCTTTTGCCAGCTTTAATCTGTCGCCGGTTAAACCGTAGAGCTTAAAATATTCCTCAAGCGAAGGGAAAAAGCCCCTGTTCTGCCGTTCAAGCTGTATCCTCAGCGTCATAATAACATCTGCGCCCCTGATGCCTTCTTCCATAGAATTATAAATATCAACAGGCAGATTATTGATAGCAACCGGCATAAGCGTCGGAGGACCGATAAGCCGGACCTTTGCGCCGAGCTTTGTTAAACCGTAAATGTTGGATTTCGCAACCCTGCTGTGCGCTACGTCTCCTATTATCGCAACAGTAAGCCCTTCAATGTTCTCCTTGGAAGAGCGTATGGTAAATAAGTCCAGCAGCGCCTGTGTCGGATGCTCATTGCTTCCGTCTCCGGCGTTTATGACAGAGGCTTTAAGCACTCTTGAAAGAAAATACGGAACGCCTGCGGAGCTATGCCTGATTACTACGAAGTCAGCGCCCAGCGCCTGAATTGTCAACGCAGTATCCTTGAGGGTTTCACCCTTTGCTATACTGCTTGCCGGAACAGAAAAATTCACAACATCAGTACTCAGCCTTTTGGCCGCAAGTTCAAATGAAGTCCTGGTCCTTGTTGAAGGCTCAAAAAAAACGTTTACCACTGTTTTGCCTCTGAGCGTGGGCACTTTCTTTATGTCCCTTGCAAGAACATCCTTAAAAACCGCCGCAGTGTCAAGGATGCGAATTATTTCTTCGGCAGAAAGGTCTTTAATCCCCAAAAGGTCTTTTGATTTAATCATGATTCAGTTATAAGTTATTCGTTATTAGTTATTAGTTATTTGTTTTTTCACCTTGCTGCTTGCTACATGACCCTTGACCCTTTCTTTTTCACTATTCACTATTCACTATTCACTATTCACTGCTTCATCGCTGTCCTTGGCAATTAAGATTACTTCATCTTCCAGGTTTTCTTCTTTCAGATGAACTTCAACCAAATCATCAAAATGCGTAGGCATGTTTTTCCCTATATAATCAGGCCTGATGGGCAGTTCCCTGTGCCCTCTGTCAATAAGCACGGCAAGCTGTATGTTTGCGGGCCTGCCGAAATCAATAAGCGCGTCCATAGCCGCCCTGATGCTCCTGCCCGTAAACAGCACATCATCAACAAGCACAACTTTTTTGCCTGTAATTGAAAAGGTGATATCGGTCTTTCTTCCCTCCAAAGCGCATTCACTCTGAGAGCAGAAAGGTCTGTATCTTCATCAAGTCACCTTTCCAGCCTCTCGGTGCCAGCTTAAAGGTCAGCTAATTATACAAATCCGGCGGCCCCGCGTCAATAAAAAAATCAAAAGAGAAATCAAACCACTTTTTTATTTACTTCCTCGGCGCTTTTTCCATAAAACTTCTCAGCCATTTACTTCTCAGGGGATGCCTCAGTTTCCTGAGCACCTTCATCTCAATCTGCCTAATCCGCTCTCTTGTCAGCTTAAATTCATCTCCGATTTCCTCAAGCGTATGCGGCGAGCCGTCTCCGATGCCGAAGCGCCTCTTAATAACTTCCGCCTCCTTCACGGGCAGGGTCTCAAGCACTTTCTTCACATGCTCCTGCAGGTCGCTTCTGATAGCCAAATCCAGCGGAGAGAGCACTGTGGTATCAACAACAAAATCCATCAGGCACCTGTCCTCATCATCGCTGACAGCAGCTTCAAGGGAAATAGGCTCCTTGGAAATTTTGAGAATCGTCCTCACCTTCTCAATCGGAAGCTTCATCTTCTCCGCAATCTCCTCTGTCAAAGGCTCCCTTCCAAACTCCTGCAGCAGCTCACGGGAAATCTTAGTGAATCGGTTTATTGTTTCCACCATATGCACAGGCACTCTTATGGTCCTGGCCTGATCGGCCAGGGCGCGCATCATAGCCTGTCTTATCCACCAGGTTGCGTATGTGCTAAATTTAAAGCCTTTCCTGTATTCAAATTTATCAACGGCCCGCATCAGCCCGATGTTGCCTTCCTGTATAAGGTCCGACAGGGTAAGCCCCCGGTCCATGTATTTCTTGGCAACGCTGACCACAAGCCTGAGATTCGCCTCCACGAGCGCCCGCTTTGATTCTTCAACCTGCTTTTCCGCCTGATTGATAGTCCTCACTGCCTTCCTGATTTCAGCGCCCTTTAATCCGAGGGCGGATTCTAC
The DNA here is from genome assembly GCA_016207865.1 of Nitrospirota bacterium. Classification (GTDB taxonomy): domain Bacteria; phylum Nitrospirota; class Thermodesulfovibrionia; order UBA6902; family DSMQ01; genus JACRGX01. The sequence goes on along the minus strand of JACQZD010000006.1, from coordinate 22,823 downwards.
CTGAGATATTTCCCTCCTGAGTTTTCTATAATTCCCGGACTTTTTGGAAATTCTCTCAGCTTTTTTGTATAACTCCGCCGACTGTGCGGCAAATTTGCTGAATTGTTCAATAAACGCCGACATCACTGCATCCTTAAGATTAAGCTCCTTTGTCTTGCCGGTTATCTTTATCCGGATTTCCGATAATTTGCTTAGCGTCAGCACCCGGTCTTTTTCGCCGATTCTTTTTTTCAGTTTTCTAACATACGGTTCTCTCCTGCCGTAAAGATTTTTCAGGGCTTTAATGGTATTCAGAAATCTCTTTAATGTCTCATCCTCTTTTTCCGCACCTTCCCAGTCCGTGATTATGCTTTTTATAGACAACCCGTTTTTCAACAGTAAATCAGGAAGAGACAAAACCTTGCTTGTCACAAAAGGCATCATAAAGATTATCCCCGTTATCTTTTCCTTGCCCTGCTCAATGGTCATTGCTATCAGCGTTTCGGCTTCCCTGGTAAGCAATGGAACCTGACCTATTTCCTTGAGATATATTTTCAGAGGGACGTCAGCGAAAAGTTCTTTTGGAGCCGGTTTCTTTTCCTCTTCATCTTCATGGATATCATCTTCTGCGGCTTCTTCAAAATTCTCAGGAGGAGCGCCCTCCTGTCTGTCCCAAATAGTGTCCAGATAGCCTTCTGTCATTTTAATGCCCCTTTAATCCGAGCAGTTTCTGCTGCTCAATTTGAAGCGCCCGCAAAAGCCGGGCGTCTTTTTTTGACTCAGCCTTTTTCACCTTATCCTGAATCTCGTTTAACAGTCTCTGCCTGCGTTCTTTTTTAAAGCGGTTAAGGCAATCCCCAAGCGCCTTTTCCGCATCATCAAAATCAGCGCGGAAGGAAAGCTCTGTAATAAGATTTTTTTCGTCATCAAGGCATTCTGAAAATAAAACATCATAATCCATCATGCCTTCCTTCATCCTTTTAAAGACAGACCTTATGACGGGATGCTCTAAATCCTCCATTAAGACTGACTCAAAAATCCTTTCCGCCTTTTCAGGATAGTTAAGGAGCAGCCGCAATAAGTATACCTCATGAGAAGGACCCTGTTTAGCAAGAGGCTTCATGCCCGGCGCCTGCCTATGCGCGCCTTTTAGTTGAGACGCCTTTATCTTCTTAAGTTCCTCCCTGACAAACATCTCGTTAATCCCTATGCCTTCTGACAATAATTTTATATAATGCCCCTGACGGATGCTGTCCGGCACTTTTGAGATTACCTCAAGCGCCTCATTGGCCGTCAGATGTTTGTCTGCCTTCTGCATTAAAAAGAACTCTACAACAGATACCGGATTTTCAAGCAGGGCATTAAATGCCTCTTTGCCGTTTTTTCTTAAAAAACTGTCAGGGTCTTCTCCGCGCGGCAGAGGAAGAACCTTCACATTAAGTCCGCTCTCAAGCAAAATGCCTGCGGCGCTCTTTGCCGCCCGCACGCCTGCCTCATCGCCGTCAAAAACAAGGATTGCGTCCTCTGTAAATCTCTTAATCAGCTTTCCATGCTCCTGCGTCAGGGCCGTGCCGAGAGGGGCCACGGCGCTTGAAAGTCCATACATATGAGCCGCTATAACATCAAAATAACCCTCGGTAAAAATTGCATGTCCTGATTTTTTGATAAATTCCTTGGCAAGGTTAAGCCCGTACAAGACCCGGCCCTTATTGAAAACAGGCGTTTCCGGCGAATTAAGATACTTGGGCTCGTCATGCTGTGACAGGACCCTGCCTCCAAAGGCAATCACCTCGCCCCTGAGATCAAAAATCGGGAACATAATCCTGTGCCTGAATGTATCATAATTCCCGCTTGAACCGTAATGGACCAGCCCGGCTTTTTTTATAAGCTCTGCCGTATAGCCCTTGCCCTTGAGAAAAGAAAATAATGCATCCTTCCGGCCCGGGGCATAACCGATTGAAAAAGATTTCTGCATTTCAACGGATATCCCCCTTTTTTTAAGATAGCTCGCTGCCTCGGGGCTGTGGGAATGGGACTTTTGAAAACACGCCAGCGCATCTTTATTCAGGTTAATCAGGGTTTCCTTCTCGCCCGCCCTTGCGGCGTCATGCGGGGATTTTTTAAGCGTTACGCCTGCCTTCTTGGCCAGGATTATAGCCGCCTCATTGAAAGAAAGGTTTTCGTGACGCGTAAGAAAGGTAAAAATATCTCCGCCGCTTCCGCAGCCGAAACAATGGAATATCTGCTTTGAAGGGCTGACCATGAAGGAAGGGGTTTTTTCCGTATGAAAGGGGCAAAGTCCCTTGTAGTTCTGCCCCGCCTTTTTCAAGGCGACATACTCCGAGACGATATCAACGATATCCAGCCTGCTTTTAATATCTTCAAGGGCGCTGTTATAAGGAGGCATTATCTTATATTCAAAAATAGTATTTATAAGGAAAGATTCCGGACCAGCCGGAATGACAGCCACTTAATTTAATCTTTTAAAACCGGACAGTGATGATTCAAAAAATTAAATCCTGCTGAACCTTCTGAAACCAGAACAGGGAAGCAGTTCTATCGCGCCGAGTTTCTGCACCTCGTCAAACATCAGGTTCAGCCCCAGATTATCGCTTGAGATATGCCCTGCAATCACAACATTAATATGGTATTTCTCAGCCTTTTTCCTGTGGTCTTCGCTGAGGTGCATTGCCACAATTGTGCCGACGCCCGAATTGGCAAGGCTTTCAAAAATATCCTTGGACCCCTCAGTGCCTCCGGTCATATCAACAAAGACCCGGCCGGCCCTTCTTTCCTTTGAACCCAAAAGTATCCTCGGTCCTGCATTGTTCTTCCGGCCCTCGTCATACTCAGGAACTGCCTTCAGTATCTTAAGCGCATCATCAATTGTATCAGGTTTTTTCTCATCAAAAAGTCTTTGAAGATAACTTGCAACCATGTTGTCCGCAGGCGTGTGAACGCATAAAAAAGGGATGCCGAGGAGTACGGCGGCGTCAACCGCCCTCGTATGATTTACAGGGCTTAATTTTCTTTCAACCTCTTTAATCCTGCCGTCAAGAAGGTCTTCTGCGATATTTATGGGGACGCCGAATTTATTTAAAATATCCGCCTGCATGCGCATAACCTCGTAAAAATTTGCATAGGCCCTGCCCTCAGGATGGTGGGAAATAATCAGGTCCACCTTTTTGCCCTTTGCCGAAAGCCGGTCCGCAAGCAATACCTCGCCTACTTCCATATCAATCCCGAGAATGGCGCACTTAACATCTTCATCTCCGGTCCCGTGAAGAATCCTTGTGTCGGCATAGGGATTTTTCAGGGTCTCCGCATCAAAAAAAGCCTTGTCCTCATCTTTCAGTTCATTAAATGCATTCTTCCGTTTCTCAAGCTCACGGAGCACAGAGTCTTTGCCCCTCGGGTCTGCCTCAATACCCTTTGATACAACTGTTTCATAAAGTTTTTTTAGTAACATTTATTTCTCCAGTGCCTGTTTGACAAAGTCGCTCAGCAGCCTGCCGTCAACCTGTCCTTTTACCTTAGGCGTGATTAACTTCATTACCTTGCCCATATCCTTAATCCCCGCCGCCCCTGCCTCGGCAATTGCACCGCTCACCATAACCTTCAGTTCATCCTCTGAAATCTGAGGCGGCAGATAAGATTGAACTATGGCAAGTTCTTTGGTCTCCTGCCTCACAAGGTCTTCCCTGCCCCCTTTTGAAAACTGCTCTATGGAATCCTTCCTCTGCCTTATCATAGAGTTGAGGATCGTATAGATTTCCTCATCGCTAAGGGAAGCCTTTTTATCTATCTCCCTGTTTTTAATCAGCGCCCTGACCATCCTGATGACTGATACAGTATCCTTATCGCCGGCTTTCAGAGCGGCTTTCAAATCTTCAGACAGTTTTTCAGATAAAGGCATTAGTTATCTCTTTATCTCGCAGGATAAACCTTCGTCCTTTTAAGCGCCTTTTTTCTGGCGGCAATTGCCTTCTTTTTCTTTTTTACGCTGGGTTTGTCGTAATGCTCTCTCTTTTTGATCTCAGAAAGTATGCCTTCCCTCTCGCACTGCTTCTTAAACTTCCTGAGGGCATTTTCAAAAGAGTCATTATCCCCTATTCTCACAAAGGGCATTCATCTCTCCCCCCTTTTTTTTATAATTTTTATCATATTTATATCTTAATTCCTTAAGTTTTGTAATAGGTTGTAATAATATACCCTTTCATGCTTATTTAATCAAGAACTTCTTGACAGGTAAAATCATGAGCTTTTCCCACCTGATTGATGTTATTATTTTCAATGCCGGCAAGAAAGATATACACCCTCGGCACAGGTCAGCGGAGTGCGGAGGATTTTATTGAAATCATCAATTCTTACGGCATAGAAGCCGTCATTGACGTGCGCAGTTTTCCAAAAAGCAAGTTTGAGCACTTCAGAAAAGAAAACCTTGAGCCGTTTCTCCGCGGTGAAGGATTTGCATATCATCATTTAGGCAGAGAACTCGGAGGCTTTAGAAAAGGCGGTTATGAAGCCTATACGCATACCGCAGAATTTGAATCAGGGATAAATAAGCTGGAGTGCCTTGCCGCTGAAAAACTGTCGGTAATAATCTGCGCGGAACATTTTCCATGGAAATGCCACAGGCGTTTCATTGCAAGGGCCCTGCACCAAAAAGGCTGGGCCGTTGAGCATATAATTGACAAAGGGAAGGTCTGGGCGCCAACGTGAGGTTTTTTAGTAATTTTTATTGTACTACAATCTCTTCAGGTTTGAGCCAGACAATCTTGCCATTACGCCAGACAACAATAGGGTTGCCAGCCTGTTTGTGGCGCATAAGTGCTTCTTGAACTGCCTTCTTTAAAGCTTTGTCTATAGGAGTGCCTTCTTTAAAAATCGCATTTATTGATTTTTCAGATTTATTTTTCATGCTTTAATTTTCCCATAATAATATTCCATATTTCAACGGCAAAAAAACATGAGGGCACAGAGATTATCCAAAAACTACGATTCCAACAAAAATACGTCATTCCCGCGAAGGCGGGAATCCAGGGTTCTTAAAATTTTGCATATTATTCACTGTGAAAGTGCAGCAAAATTCCCCAGATAACGTCAAGCCATTTTTTTATTGACTACATCTTCAAAAAACCGCGACAGTGATTATTCTATTTCCTACTTTTCTACAAAAAATATGGTATAATTTTTTTATGGAGGACGGGGATAATAAACATTGAGTCCGACAGTATTCAAAATAGGAAATTATAGATTCCATTTTTTCTCAAAAGAAGAAGATAGAATTCATGTTCATGTCATTTCTCCAGAAGGAGAAGCAAAGTTTTGGTTAGAACCGACTATTGCATTAGTAAATTATTCAGGGTTTTCCGCAAAGCAATTAAATTCTTTGCAAAAAATTATTGAAAGGCGCAAAAATGAAATCATTAAAAAATGGAAAGAACATCTTAAAACCAGAAATAACTAATATTTCAGAACATGGTTTTTGGGTTTATTTGAAAGGTAGAGAATACTTCCTCCCTTTCAACGAATATCCCTGGTTTAAAGATGCGAAAATATCATCAATCACTGATGTGGAGTTATTGCACGGTCATCACTTATACTGGCCTAAATTAGATGTAGATTTAAACACAGAAATCTTAGAACATCCCGAAAATTATCCATTAACATATAAATAATATCTTCAACCGCCCCCTTCATTTCCCTCTTGACAGGATGCATTATGTTAAAATACCTTGTCTTAAACCACAACAAAACTTTAAGGAGACGCCATGATTAAAGAAGCCATTAAAATCCTTGTTGAAGGCATAGACCTTTCTGAAAAAGAAATGATCGGGGCGATGAAAGACCTTATGGAGGGCCAGGCCTCTGACGCGCAGATTGCCTCTTTTCTTACAGCCTTGCGGATGAAAGGCGAGACGGTTCAGGAGATTACCGGCGCGGCAAAGGTCATGCGTGAAAAGTCGGCAAGGATAAATGCACCTGAATTCACTGTTGATACCTGCGGCACCGGCGGCGATATGGCTCACACCTTTAATATCTCCACCACTACCGCCCTGATTACGGCGGCCTGCGGCGTGCCTGTGGCAAAGCACGGCAACCGCTCGGTCTCAAGCCGTTCGGGAAGCGCGGATGTGCTTGAGGCCTTGGGCGTAAAAATAGACCTTAAGCCTGAGACAGTTGAGGAATGTCTGAAGGCCACGGGCTTTGGATTTTTATTTGCCCCGCTTTTTCACCCTGCTATGAAATATGCCGTCGGGCCGCGTAAGGAGATGGGCATAAGGACTATATTCAATATACTGAGTCCGCTGACAAACCCGGCCAATGCCAAGAGGCAGGTTTTAGGGGTTTTCAGCGGAGAACTCACAAAACCGCTTGCAGAGGCGCTCGGCAATTTGGGAACAATACACGCATTTGTCGTTCACGGCGAAGACGGACTTGATGAGATAACAATCACAGACAGGACAAAAGTCTCGGAATTAAGAAACAACAGGGTTGATACATATTACATAGCGCCTGAGGATTTAGGGCTTTCAAGGGCTAAGAAAGACGATTTGCTCGGAGGCACGGCTGAGGAAAATTCAAAGATAACCCTTGGTATATTGAACGGTGAAAAAGGACCGAAAAGGGATATTGTCCTGATGAACACGGCGGCGGCGCTGATAGCAGGCGATTCCGCCAAAACCCTTTCTGATGCGGTAGAAAAGGCGTCACATGCAATAGATTCAGGCGCGGCATTGAAGAAACTGGAAGAGGTCAGGGTGTTTACGAACAGATTTTAATCTCTCAAATTCATTCTCCTATTGCTAATAATTGCCTCATAGTTTTATAATTGTTTTCAACATAAATATTTGTCATACTCCGGCTTGACCGGAGTATCCAGATGTTGTACTGCAAAACCATAACCCACTGGATTCCGCACTCCCGATGCGTCGGGACGGAATGACAGAAACAAGGAAATTACAAATTTTAATTCCGCTCATAAGGAGTTTAATCATTGATGACTCAGAAAACAGCAGGAAAAATCAGAGACATCAAGACACTTGAAGGCATTGCAAAGGAAATAAGGAAATACATTCTCCGAATGCTGACTGAAGCAGGCTCCGGCCACACCGGAGGCTCGCTGTCAGCCGCGGATGTCGCAGTTGCAATCTATTTCTCCAAGATGAACTTCAATCCTGATAACCCGAAATTAAAGGAAAGAGACCGTTTTATCCTCTCAAAAGGACATGCAGCCCCCCTGCTCTATTCTGTTTTGGCAAAGGCAGGCTATTTTGACATTGAAACTCTTTTGACTCTCAGAAAAATTGACAGCTCGCTTCAGGGACATCCGTGCTGTGAAACAGTTCCGGGCGTTGAAATTTCAACCGGCTCTCTTGGACAGGGGCTTTCCGTGGCTAACGGCATTGCCCTCGGATTAAGGCTTGATAAAAATCCGGCGCGGGTTTTCTGCATAACAGGAGACGGCGAGATTCAGGAGGGACAGATATGGGAGGCGGCCATGACCGCGGCTCATTACAAACTTGATAACATTTGCGCCGTGGTTGACAATAACGGGCTTCAGATAGACGGTCCTGTGGAAGAGGTAATGCGGATAGCCCCCGTGCATGACAAATGGACTGCCTTCGGCTGGAATGTAATTGAGATTGACGGGCATAACATGAAGGAAATACTTGCCGCGCTGGACAAAGCGGAAGCAGTTAAAGGCAAACCCACTGTGATAATTGCCCATACGGTAAAAGGCAAAGGCGTATCTTTTTTTGAAGGAAAGGTGGAGTATCACGGCCTTGCGCCGTCGCGCGAAGAGCTTGAAAAAGCGCTGAAGGAGATTGGATAAATGGGAGAGAGGACACAGGAGTCAGGAGTCAGAAGCCAGAAGTCAGAAGAAAAGACAAATGCGCTGCCGTCCAAAGCCACGAGAGACGCATATGGTGAAACCCTGCTTGAACTCGGCAAAAAAAGAAACGACATCGTAGTTCTTGACGCAGACCTCTCGGGCTCCACCAAGACCGTGAAATTCGCAAAGGCATTCCCAGAGAGATTTTTTAATCTCGGCGTCTCTGAGCAGGACATGGTCGGGACTGCCGCAGGCCTGGCAATTACGGGGAAAGTCCCTTTTGCGTCAACGTTTGCAATATTTGAAACAGGAAGGGCGTGGGACCAGATAAGGCTGGTCGTATGCTATTCAAATACAAATGTAAAACTCGTAGCCACACACGGCGGAATAACTGTCGGAGAGGACGGGGCCTCGCATCAGGCGCTTGAAGACATAGCGCTGATGAGGGCATTGCCCAACATGACCGTAATCGTACCTGCCGATGCGATTGAGACTGCCTCGGTAATCAATGTGATTGCGAACTTTACCGGCCCTGTTTATGTCAGGCTCGGAAGGGCAAAAGTCCCTCAGATTATGCCTGTTGACTATAAATTTGAAATCGGGCGCGCCCATGTTTTTAGTCAGGGAAAAGATGTAAATATAATAGCGGCGGGCATCATGGTGGATACTGCGCTTAAGGCTTCGGCAATGCTTAAAAATGAAGGGATTGACGCAGGCGTTATCAATATGTCCACAATAAAGCCGCTTGATGAAAAAGCCGTTTTGAACGCCGCAAAAAACTCCAGGCTTATCATAACGGCGGAAGAGCATTCAATTATCGGCGGGCTCGGCGGGGCCGTGTGCGAATTCCTCTCTGAGAATTACCCCATACCGGTAAAAAGGATTGGGATAAAAGATACCTTCGGCTGTTCAGGCTCTCCTGATGAATTATTAAAGCTTTACGAACTTACGCCTGAAGCTATCGCAGAAACGGCAAGAGAGGGGCTCAGGAAATGATTCAATTCTCCGATGTCTCAAAATTTTATGACAACGAGGCCGCCCTTTCGGATATAACCCTCACAATTGAAAAAGGCGAACACATTTATATCACCGGCCCGAGCGGAGCCGGAAAAACAACTCTGCTTAAGCTGATTTATGCCGCAGAACGCCCTGACAAAGGCACTGTCTCTGTCGCAGGGCAGGACACGGGAAAATTAAAACAGGGCGCCGTGCCTTTCTTAAGGAGAACCATCGGCGTTGTGTTTCAGGACTTCAGGCTGCTGCCGAATGTTACTGTGTTTGACAACATAGCACTGGCCCTCAGAATTCACGGGATAGACTCAAAAGAGATAAAAGAAAACGTAAATGACGTGCTCGCAAGCATCGGCATGAAGCACAAGGCGCACGAGTTCCCGCGCCATCTTTCAGGCGGAGAACAGCAGATGGCGGCAATAGCAAGGGCCATAGTGTCAAAACCCAATGTCCTGCTGGCCGATGAGCCTACCGGGAATCTGGACCCCGGCACTGCAGACACAATCATAAAGCTCTTCAGAGAGATTAATCTGCGGGGCACCACCCTGATTATAGCAACCCATCATGACGCATTGTTTAAAAACACCGGTCACAGGGTAATTTATCTGAAAGAAGGCAAAATTGAAAAGGAGACCAAGGATTGAACACCCTTACCTACTTATTTCAGACTGCGGTTAAGAATTTCTGGAGTGAAAAGCGGATAAATCTGCTCACGGTGCTTACAATTGCCGTCGGCCTTCTGATTATAAGCGCCTTTGCGCTCATCACATTAAACATTGACCTGACACTTAAAAACTGGTCCGGCGGATTCGGCCTTGTCGTATATCTGAAAGATAATATATCTGCGGAAGAAGAAGGCTTAATAAAGAACCATTTTAAAAAAGACACTGACATCACTTCGGTTAATTACATAACAAAAGAACAGGCGCTGAAAGAACTCAGGCAGACATTAGGCAGTGCAACACACCTGCTTGAGGGATTTGAAAGCAACCCTCTTCCCGCGTCATTTGAGCTTAAACTCAAAAGGGAATCTCTGACGCCGGCCGGCATAAAAGAAAAGGCGGAGCGCCTGAAACAGTTTCAGGGAGTAGAGGATGTGCAGTACGGTGAAAAATGGCTTGCATCCATGGATTCACTGTCAAAGGGGCTGAAGGTCCTGACCGTCAGCCTCGGCAGTATTATATTGATTGCCCTTGCGTTTGTTACCTACAGCACTATCAAAATCCTGTTTTACAGAAGGGCTGATGAGATTGATACCATGAAGCTGTTAGGCGCCAGCAGGAGTTTTATAAGACTGCCGTTTCTTATGGAAGGGCTTTTTATCGGCTTGTCCAGCGGCATAATCGCGCTGTCAGCGCTTTTCGGCATTTATGCAGTTACAACTGCAAAAACCGCAGAGCTCATACCTTCAATCAAATCATTTGCAGTATTCTTTCCCCCTGCGGCCTACCCTGTCCTCCCGTTAGGCGGGGCGCTGATGAGTCTCATCGGAAGCCTTTTTGCAATCGGCAGAATTAAGTATTAAACAAAATGGGAAATGGAAAATGGGAAATAAGAAATAGCGGGAAAACAGCATTTTTTTTTGCTTTTCTTATTGCGTTCTCAGTTCTCAGTTCTCAGTTCTCAGTTTTATACGCAAAAGACCCCAAGGACGAGCTCAAGGAGATCCAGAAAAAACTCAGCAGTGAAAAACAGAAGGTGCAGGAGATTATAAAAAAAGAGGGCTCCATCCTTTCAGAGCTTGAAAAAATAAACAGGGCCCTGGCGCTGAAAAGGGAAGAACTTGCACACTATGACAAACAGCTTGCGCAAACCCGTACAAAGATAAGGCAGCTTGAAGGGGATATTACCATCCTCAGCAGCAAGCTTGAAAGCAGGAAACAGTTTTTAAAACAGCGCCTGAGAAGCCTTTACAAGCAGCAGCACGGCGAAATAGCAGTCATATTATTCTCTGCAAAAGATTATCAGGACCTCATTAAAAAAAGCCGGAACATCAATTTTATTGCTTATTACGACCGCAAACTGATGGATATCTACAGCAGCGAGATTAAGGAGCTTAACGAAAAAATGCAGCAGATGGAAGTCTTGAAAAAGGAACTTGAGATAAATAAAAATCAGGTCAAAAAAAAGGCGGACGAAATGCAGGCGGAGCGCGGCAAAAAAGATTCTCTTCTTGCCTCAGTCAAAAAAGAGCGGAGCTCTTATGAAAAAATGATCAGGGAACTTGAAGAGTCCTCAAAAAGGCTCCTGGACCTTATAAAAAGACTTGAAGAAAAAGAACTGCCGCCTTCCATAACAGGCAAGGGTTTTGCGGCGCTCAAAGGATGGCTTCCATGGCCCATAGACGGAAAAATACTCGTCCCGTTCGGAAGCTACAAAAACCCTGAATTCAACATCCCTGTTTTTAAAAACGGGATTGAAATCAAGGCCGGCACCAGAGAGGCGGCAAGAGCTGTAGCAGGCGGAAAAGTGGTTTATGCAGACTGGTTTAAAGGCTACGGACAGCTCCTCATAATCAATCACGGAGGCGGCTACCATACGCTTTATGCGCATCTTTCAGAGATATTTCACAAAGTCGGCGATACCGTCAAGGCACAGCAGACCGTCGGCAAAGTAGGCGAGTCCGGGCTTCTCAATACGCCAAGCCTGTATTTTGAGATACGATATAAAGGCAAGCCGCTTAATCCGGCTCAATGGTTAAAAAAGAAATAGACAGGACGCATTTCAGGGTGTTAACATAGAAAATGGAGGAACAAATTAACAATGTTTAAGAAAAAATCAATTACCATGTGGGCGGTGATGCTCGCGGTTATCATTTCCGGGACCATAATCGGACAATGGGGGCTTGCCTGGGTAAACATGGAAGGCGGGCATTACGAAAAATTAAGGGTCTTTGCCGAAGTGCTCACACTGGTTAAGAAAAATTATGTGGAAGACGTCAAGGAAGACGACCTCATCTACGGGGCCATAAGAGGAATGCTCAACTCGCTGGACCCTCATTCTTCCTTTATGCCTCAGGATGCTTTTAAGGAGATGCAGGTTGAGACAAAGGGTGAGTTCGGAGGTCTCGGGATACAAATCGGAACAAAAGACGACTTAATTACTGTCGTTGCGCCCATTGATGACACCCCTGCCGACAGGGCCGGTATAAAGACCGGCGATAAGATTCTTAAGATAAACGGCGAATCAACAAAGGGCATGAGCATGGATGAGGCAGTAAAAAAACTCAGGGGACCAAAAGGCACGCAGGTAACAATAAACATCTACCGGAAAGATTGGGCCGAGCCTAAAGACTTCACACTCACAAGGGACATCATAAAAATCCGCAGTGTAAAAAGCAAGGTGCTGGAGGATAAAATAGGGTATATAAAAATCACCCATTTTCAGGAGCAGACCGCGTCAGACCTCGGAGCCGCCTTGAAAAAATTGGGGGATGATGATGTAAAATCCCTGATCCTGGACCTCAGAAATAATCCCGGCGGTCTTCTGGATTCGTCAGTTGATGTAACAGGTCAATTCATTCCTGACGGCAAGCTTGTTGTCTATACAAAAGGGAAGAATGAAAGCAAAAAGGAATATCATACAAAAAACGGCAGGGAGCACTTTGAACTTCCGATGGTAGTGCTTGTAAATGAAGGCAGCGCCAGCGCGTCGGAAATCGTCGCGGGCGCGCTTAAGGACTGGTCCAGGGCGGTAATCGTAGGGGCCACAACCTTTGGAAAAGGCTCGGTCCAGACAGTCATACCTTTGAGCGACGGCTCGGGCTTAAGGCTTACAGTCGCCCGCTATTACACTCCAAAAGGCACATCCATTCAAAATACGGGAATAACGCCTGATATTGTTGTAAAACCCAAACTCAAAAAAGGCGTCAAGGGTCATCCGGTAATAAGAGAGAAGGACCTTGAGAAACACCTTGAGAATGATACAAAGAAAGCGCCTGAAATCACAAAAGACCCTGAAAAAGAGCTTATGGAAATACCAGGCGGAGAGGCGGCTGAATCCTCAGAGGAAGAGGACCTACAGCTCCAGCGTGCGATAGATGTAATTAAAACATTGAAGATATTCAAGGAGATGCAGAAGGCATCATAGAAAAGTTGACAGTTAACAGTTGACAGTTGACAGTGAACGGTGAACAGTAAAGGATAAACTCAGAGGGGTGCGCAGGATAACCGCGCGCCCCTTCTTGTTTTGTGGATGTCATTCCGGCTTGTCCGGAATCTTTTTGATATAAATAAGGACTGCATGACGGCAAAGCAAGATAGCACTCCATCATAAAAAGCAATCCCCTGCTAAGGGATTTGTCACAGGAACGATTCCGGACAAGCCGGAATGACGGATATTAGGGATATGTGCCCACAGGAATCCCTGAAGAACCTTATTTTTTCTGCTATAATTCAGACATGATAAAAAGACTTTTATACGCGCTCATACTTCTCTTCCTCGTTGTTATGGCCGGAACTTTAGGCTATATGCTCATAGAGGGATGGAGCTTCATTGATTCCCTCTACATGACAATCATCACCATCGCATCAGTCGGATACATGGAAGTAAACCCCCTCTCACAGCACGGCAGGATATTTACGATATTTCTCATTGTATTCGGCATGGGCATACTGCTGTTCGGCATTTCAACCTTTACGGCGTTTCTGGTAGAAGGCGAGCTAAGCGAAATATTAAGGAGGCGGAAAATGGAGAAAAAGATTGCTGATTTAAAAGGGCATTATATTGTCTGCGGATTAGGCGGGACCGGAAGACATATTATTGACGAGCTTCATAAAACAGGCAGGCGCTTTGTTGCCATTGATACAAATGAGGACATATGCAGGGAACTGTCTGAGAGAGGGCTGTTGTTTGTCAAAGGCGATGCAACAAGCAGTACAGTCTTAAAGGCTGCGAACGCCCCAAACGCAAAAGGCATTTTCTGCTCTCTGCCCACTGACGCGGAAAACCTCCTGCTGGTCCTTACTGCAAGGGGGATAAATACTTCTTTGCGAATCGTGGCAAAGGCCGAGGAGGATGAATCAGATGAAAAGCTGCGGAGGGCAGGCGCAGACGATGTTGTCTCGCCGGAATTTATCGGGGGACTCAGGATGGCGTCAACAATGGTCCGGCCTGAGGCTGTCGGGTTTTTTGATATGATGGTTAAGCATGCGGATGAAACCTACAGGCTGGAAGATCTAACCGTAGATGCCGGAGGCCCGTTTGCCGGAAAGACATTGAAGACAGCCGGGCTTCCCGATAAAAAAGGGATAACCGTCGTAGCTGTAAAAAAACGGGAAAAATATATTTTCAATCCGCCTGCTGACGAACGGCTTGACACGGGGGACGTCCTGATTCTTATCGGTGAAACAAACGTTATCAGGGAGATTAAAGCGTCGGCAGGAAAATAAGATATGTCCTCAGGTGAAAAACAGTGCTGGGAACTCCTCGCAAAACTCAACCCTGACGATGTCTGCAAGAAGGCGCAGGCGCTTTACGATAAGGCGGCTTCTTTTTATACCTTAGAATCATTCGGCATAGACATCCATATTTCTCCAAAAGAGGAAACGATTTTCAGTCATGCCGCAGGGAATCAGGTTCTCCTGCAAAGGCTTGCGTATTTCTCACGCCTCTCAATCCTCCGTTATCTGACAGGCGCAAAAGACATCCCGCTGTCAGGTGAATTGATAAAGCCCGTCAATCTGAAAGGCGGACAGCTTTTTTTCAGAGGCACCCACGTCCTGCCCTGCGATGCGCTCGCTGAGAAATACGGGAATAATATTGAAGGATTTCTTGCAAAAGGCTCTGAACTTGGAGGGGAACAGCTTAAATACGGCGATGCATCCGTAAGATTATTTCCACTTCCCAAAGTTCCGGTTGTACTGATATTATGGAGAGTTGACGAGGAATTCCCCGCACGCCTTGATTTGCTATTTGATTCAGCCTGTGAGATTCAACTACCGATTGACATCATCTGGTCTGTTGCCATGATGAGCCTGCTGATAATGATGTAAGCTGACAGGTTTCTGTCATTGACCTGAAAATACCTTTAAATCCGTCATTACTGCGGAGGCAGGAATCCAGTTTTTTAAACTAAAACTTTAAACTCTTGAGTACAATGCTAAAAAATTCCTTATCAACCCTGTCAAAGTCCTTGTCCCGGGCAATGGCAGTCACATTATAGCGGTTTGCACCCTTAAAAAATACTGAATCTTTTATCTTCAGCAAGTCGTTATGGATTTTGTCCGTATAAATCATTTCAACGCCCTTCGCCTTGTTGTGAGGATTTGTGATAACGCGTGAAGACAAAAGCTTCGCATCCGGACGGTCTTTTTTATAGGAGCCAAACATATCCGTAACTGCCGAATCAAGCATCCCGGGAATTGACAGGTCAGGGGTGGCCGCAGGCAGTTTCATATGACCTGCAATTAAAGAAGCATTAATTTCTTTGTTCACAAAACTCACACTGCCGGGCGCATTTGCATCAGAAGGGTTCTGCACCCATCCTCCCAGCACTGGGTATTCAAAAGAAATCCCTGTTTTCTTGTCGGCATAACGCTTCAATATCTGTATGGGTTTAGCATCCTCTCCATGCACTGCCAACGGAATGATAAGACTGACAACTAAAATTGCCGATACTAACGCCAGTTTTTTTACCTTATGCATTTGTCACGCCTCACTTTGTAATTGTTAAAGGTAATTGATATTAATAACAAAGAATTTTAACATGGTTTCCGCTCATATGCAAATCGGCAGGTTCAACCTCCCCTCTTGACATCCTCTAAATTGTTTTTCATACTACCAATCAAAAAAAGGAGAAAAGAATGGATGCAAAAGAATTATTCCGGGAAGGGCAGGGCTTCTTCGTTGAAGGAAAGTACGGAGAAAGCATCGCATCATTTTCAAAAGCCATTGAGGCCGGAGAAAAAACAGAAATAGCCTTTTTAAGCAGGGGCGTTGCATATTTCAGGATGGAGCAGTTTGATAAAGCGATGCAGGATTTCAGCTTTGTCATTGACATAAACAGCCGGAATTTCCGGGCTTACTTTTACCGCGGAATATCATACATGACAAAAGAGGATTATGAAAATGCCATAAAGGATTTTGACAATACCATAAAAATCAACTCCGGCTACGGAGCCGCCTTTTTCGCCCGCGGCACGGCTTATGCCCAGATAGGGAATGAATATGAAGCTCAACGGAGCATCCAGTCTGCAATCGCCTGCTCTGAAACATCAATGCAGTGGATTACAGACCACTACGGAATTTAGCTTAGCACAGATATTTTAAGCTGCAAAAACTTCCTCAGTAGAAATAGCCTTAGATGCATAAAGAACCGCTGCTCTTATATCGTCATTGGCCAAGAAAGGATAATCTTTAAGGAGGCTCTCATAAGTTGCGCCGTAGGCAAGTTTTTCAAGTATAAGTTCCACAGTAAGCCTTGTTCCCTTTATCACAGGCTTTCCGAGCATAATCTTTGTATCTATTGCTATTCTTTTAAGAAGACTCTCATCTTTCATTTCTTCCAGTGCTTCTTCGCTCTTTCAAAAATATCTTCTACCGTCTGCCCTGCATAAAGGCGTCTGGATATTTTCACATAATCGGTAGGCTTGTGATGTAAAAGCGTAAGAAATCTCAGGGCAGCGGTAGGCCCCAGAGTTTTATTCAATGCCTCTATACCTTTTAACTTAATTTCCGTATCATCAACGGTCTTCGTCTTCATTTATTCAGCCTCTCTTATATATTCTACTGGATTCATAACCTTAATCTCAAGGGACAATTTTTTAGCGTACTTTATTAACTCCTCATCACAGGTTAGAAAAAATTTGCACCTTGCATGGGATGCACAAGCTAAATGGATGGCATCTTTAGACGATAGTCTTGTTGTCTGCTGAAATTCTTTTGCAAGCTGATAAATCTCTTTATCCGGGTCAATTATTATTGTACAAAGAGTAGAAAGGCGGGCTACTTCTAATTTGCGCTCCATGAATGGACAAAGGATATTTTCATCTTCATGCATAAAAGACCATATCAGCTTAATGTCTTTTCTTTCAGCCTCCCGGAATACTTCTTCACACGCCAAAGCCTCTAAGCGGATTTTAATTTGGCCCTGGTCATCAAAGCCCCTTTGAAAACAGTTGTAATCAAGATAAATTAAATCCATAGTCTAAAATCCTTATCCGGTACAGGTAGTCTTTTATAAGTCGGCGCTGTCCCTATTTTTCGGAGAAATTAAGGTATGTGTCAAGAGGTATTCCTATCCCGAATAAGCACACCCTCTCTGGCAAGTGCATGTGCCACAGTCGCCTTCCCCTTAAAAGCAAACCTCCTTAAAATAAACACAAATCTTTAAATATCAGCACGTTAGCGGAGCAGGGTTTCAACGTGCTGATATAACTCTCCTGCTATGGCTACGCTGGCATTTCTCCTGAACTGCATAAGTAGTCAGGGGTAATGCCCTGTCTTTTAAAGGCGAATAAAGCGGGTGTCTTCCCGGCTCACTGCCTGCTAAATTTATTTTATTTGAAATTTCCTCTTTATTTATCGTAATATATATTACAGTAATGACCATTACGATAAATGTGCTATACAAAAATATAAAAATGATATTATCTGATTCACCATATTAATGGCACACATTATTTCCACATTTTTTCATCTATCTTCTCAAAGTCTTTAACGTTCCGGGTTTGCCCTTTTTCTTTAAATCCCAGTATATTTTTGCGTAAAACTCTGCGGTCTCTTCGTCTATCTGAATTACATTCACTCTTGGAGAATCCAGAAACTGTTCCAGTTCTTTCCTGTTATTTAATTCCTTGCTGCCGCCCTTGAAACCGCTGTATAATTCGCCCAAAACAATAATGTTAACACCCATATAAGCGGAGGTTCTTAGAACCTCAACGGCAAATGAGTCATTTCTCTTGAATGCGGCATAGGCATTTGTATCTATAAGGATTTTTTTCATATTACCGTCCTTAATTTATTTAATGATAGCATATTGATATCACTTTTTGCTATCACAAAATTTTTAAACTGACAGATAGTGCGGTTTCAGATTTTGAGGAAAGTTGACGTAGCATCGTCATTACTTTTATGTCTCTGGAAAAGTGAGCCGTGCTGGATTCGAACCAGCGACCCGCTGATTAAGAGTCAGCTGCTCTACCAACTGAGCTAACGGCCCGGCAAAACCTGCGTTCAGCGTTGTGTGTTCTTTGCGTTTGTTGCGCTATCCCGCGACCCTCTGAGCCACAGTCAGATGCTCTGCCAGTTGAGCTACACTCACCATTGTACAACAGTGATTAGTGAACAGTTAATAGTAAAAAAATAATGAATAAAAAGCAATTCTACTAATTTTTGTCATTCCGGGCTTGACCCGGAATCCAGAAGTAAACAACTGGATTCCCGCCTTCGCGGGAATGACACACGTGGGACATTTCTTATGCTGTATTCAATAATAACTGCAAATTTCACAAAGTGAAATTTGCTATGCGCCTGAAGGGATTCGAACCCCTGGCCCACTGCTTAGAAGGCAGTTGCTCTATCCACCTGAGCTACAGGCGCTATTTAGTTAACAGTTCACAGTTAACAGTTCACAGATGACAGTTCACCGTCGACGGTTCACAGTTATCAGTTTAAAAAAGTTTTTGTCTTGCTATCAACGGTCAACTGTTAACTGTCAACTGCAAATTTTGCTCCGCAAAATTTGCATGGTCGGGGCGAGAGGATTCGAACCTCCGGCATCCTGCTCCCAAAGCAGGCGCGCTGCCAGGCTGCGCTACGCCCCGGATAATTTTTAGATGATTACTGTAAACATTTATTATACTAAAAATCAATTTATTATTACGAGAATGCTTCGCTTCGCCCCGCAATGACAATTTTCCATCTTTAGCTTTCTGAGTTATAGGGTTTATTGAGTTATAGCGTTTATTGCATTCCTATTCAGAAATTATTAATGGGGTTTACTTAATTTTTATCAATATGCTACAATAATCCAATTCGCGAAATGAAAGGAGATTGTTGAATACGCTCAACATTACAAGTATGAGTTTAGGCAAGGAAAAGAAAAACGAGATAATCAACAAGTTCAAGGTACATGAGACCGATACAGGTTCCCCTGAAGTTCAAATTGCAATAATAAGCGAACGGTTGAACTCACTTTCAGACCATTTCAGGCTTCATAAAAAAGACCATCACTCCCGGAGAGGGCTTTTAAAGCTCGTCGGACAGAGGCGCAGGTTGCTGGATTATCTGAAGAGTAGCAATAAGGGACGGTATGACACGGTTATCGAACAGCTTGGATTGAAAAAATAGCAAATGACAAAGGTTGAACTTGAAGTTCAGGGCAAGCCCCTTATTCTTGAAACAGGACTCTTCGCAAAACAGGCAGACGGCTCAATAATCGCCAGATACGGCAATACGGTCATATTAGCCACGGCAGTAGCCAAGAAAGAAGAAAAAGAAGGTTTAGATTTTTTCCCCCTCACGATTGATTATCAGGAAAAGGCCTATGCGGCAGGCAAAATCCCCGGAGGCTTTTTTAAGCGCGAAGGTAAGCCGAGCGAAAAAGAAGTGCTTACTTCCCGGCTGATTGACCGGTCGCTGAGACCGCTTTTCCCGGACGGCTTCTATAGGGAAACGCAGGGGATTGTTTCCGTATTATCTTACGGCGAGGAAAACATATCAGACGTATTGGGCATCATCGGAATGTCTGCCGCACTCGGCATATCCCCTATCCCGCTGGAATTTCCGGTCGGAGCCGTAAGAATTGGAATAATTGACGGCGCCTTTGTCATAAACCCTGACTTAAAGGAAACCGCTGAGTGCGATTTCTGCCTGGTTGTTGCAGGCACAGAGGATGCGGTTGTCATGGTGGAAGGCGGAGGGCTTGAAATCGTCAGTGAAACCACCATGCTTGAGGCTATTGACGCCGCGCATAAGGAAATAAAAAGAATTATCGGACTGCAAAAACAGCTTATATCAATGGTAGGCAGGCCGAAGACATCTGTCACTCCCCCTGTCATTAATACAGAGCTTTTAAATTCAGTATCAAATCTTGCTTTAGCAAACATAAAAGAATCTATTACGATTCCTGACAAATTAAGAAGGCAGGATACCCTTGATGCAATACTTAAAAACGTCATCACTTCCCTGAATACAGGCGAAACGGATATCTCAAAGGATATCGCCTCTGTCTTTAACGCTCTGGAAAAAAACCTTGTCAGAAATATGATCCTTGAGAAAGGCCTAAGGGCCGACGGCCGCAAGCCTGATGAAATCAGGAAAATAAGCGCCGATGTCGGAATCCTCCCGCGGACACACGGCTCCGCGCTTTTTGTAAGGGGAGAAACTCAGTGCCTTGCAATAGTTACGCTCGGGACCTCGGAAGACGAGCAGAGGATTGACGCCCTTGAAGGCGAGTCAAAAAAAACCTTTATGCTTCATTATAACTTTCCTCCGTTCAGCGTCGGAGAGGTCAAGCCCCTGCGCGGACCCGGCAGAAGGGAAATAGGTCATGGCATGCTGGCGGAAAAGGCGCTTAAAGCGGCGCTCCCTCAAAAAACAGATTTCCCTTACACCATAAGAATAGTCGCAGACATACTTGAATCAAACGGTTCATCCTCTATGGCTACTGTATGCGGAGGAAGCCTTGCGCTCATGGACGCAGGCGTTCCCATCAAATCGCCGGTGGCAGGCATTGCAATGGGCCTTATAAAAGAAGGCGACAAGGTGGTGGTCCTCACGGACATTCTCGGTCTTGAAGATCACCTCGGCGATATGGATTTTAAGGTCACAGGCAGGCGTTAAGATTGACATTGATGACACCGGTCACATCAATATTGCCTCAATAGATGAAACCTCGGCGCAAAAAGCCATAGATATTATAAAAGGCATTGTCGCAGAGGCTGAACTGGGAAGAATTTACATGGGAAAAGTGAAAAGGGTTGTTGATTTCGGCGCCTTTGTGGAAATCTTCCCGGGGACCGAAGGACTGGTTCACATATCTCAAATTTCAGACAAGCGGATTGCAAAAGTCACGGACGAAATTAACGAAGGCGATGAAATCATGGTCAAGGTAATTGAAATAGATAAGACAGGGCGCATTCGGCTCAGCAGAAAAGACGCGATGAAGGAAAAGACGCCGACCGCGCAGTAAAACTGATACAGAATACATGATAATGACATCATTTAATTTCAATCATAATAAACTACCCCGCAGTTCCGACATTTCGGGACGAGGTATCTAAATCGTCATTCCGGCTTGTCCGGAATCTTTTCTTGAGTAAGTAAAAAAGAAGGATTCCCGTCTCCGCGGGAATGACAAGCAAAGTACGGAGCTTAACCCGAAGCAAAGCTTCGAGGAATTCTTAAATTAACATGTATAAAAAAATACTTCTTGACAACGGCATACCTGTAGTCATTGAAACCTCAAAAGATACTCAGTCCGTATGCATCGGGATATGGGTAAAAGTAGGCGCAAGACACGAACCTGCGGATAAAAACGGCATTTCCCACTTCTTTGAACATATGGTCTTTAAGGGGACAAAAAAAAGAACAGCGCGTGAAATAGCCGTGGAAATAGACTCCATTGGAGGGGAACTGAACGCCTTTACTTCTCGTGAGGGCACAACTTTTTATGTAAAGGTTCTTGATGAATACATAGAAAAAGCGCTGGACCTCCTGACAGACATGTTTCTTAATTCCACTTTCCCCGAGGACGATATTGAAAAAGAAAAAGGCATCATCATGGAAGAAATTAAAATGGTTGAGGACACTCCCGACGACTATATTCATGACATATTCTGCAGAAATGTTTGGGGCAAAAGAGGGCTGGGGCAGACCATTTTGGGCAAAGAGGCTGTAATAAAGACCTTTACACGAAACGATCTGACTAATCATATAAAAAAGTACTACAGCAAAAAGGATATCGTAATTGCCTGCGCCGGCAATCTCAGGGAAAAGAAAGTTATTGACAGCCTCAATCAGGGAATAGGCAGGTTAAAAAGGCACTCTGATGCAAAGCCGGAGGTACCGGTAAAATTCACCGGAGGGCTGCATGCAGTACGTAAAGATTTGCAGGAAACACACATATGCCTTGGGTTAAAAGGACTGCCCCAGGGAAGCGAAGAACGTTATACAATGCATCTTCTGAATACAATATTAGGCGCCGGCGTCAGTTCCAGACTGTTTCAGGAAATAAGAGAGAAAAGAGGACTTGCCTATTCAATCTACTCATTCAACGCGGCTTATTATGATACGGGCCTGTGGGCGGTTTATGCGGGAACCGACAACCGCCACGCCAAAGAAGTTATCAATCTCATAACCGGTGAAATGAGAAATCTTCCCTCCACCATTACCTCCGATGAACTCCGGAGGGCCAAGGATCAGCTTAAAGGCAATCTTATCCTTGTGCTTGAGTCAACAAACAATAAAATGACCAATATAGCCAGGCAGGAAATATATTACGGGGAATATTTTCCTCCGCAGAAAATAATAAAGGCAGTGGAAGCCGTTACGCTTGAAGAGATAAAATCACTCGCTGAAAGACTGACAAACGACAGCCCCTTTGCAGCAACCATCTACGGGCCCGCGAAGGAGGGCAGCCTTAAGCATTTAGAATTATAAAACTTTAGGAGCCCCTGCCCTGCATTTTGTATAAAAGCATATCTGTATAAAGGCATATATGCCCTCAAAACTTTAAGAAAACAACATGATTATTATCTGTCATGCTGCAAAAAGTTTTAAGTAGTTGCTTTGAACTATTAGAAAAAGGCAGCATGACTTTAAGGTGTTGCCTTAAAGTTTTTCAAACATATATGCCTTTATACTTTATGTCACCCTAAATCCCTGTGAACTGCCATTACCGCAATTTTTTTATTCTTGAAGAATTTTTTGATTTCCTCAATCAGCGCAGGCGACCTGTGCCTGCCGCCTGTACAGCCGACGCCGATAGTCAGGTAACTCCGTCCCTCCTGGGCGTAAAGCGGGATAATATAATTTAACAGCTCATAGAGCC
>JACQZD010000046.1 GCA_016207865.1 Nitrospirota bacterium | reverse complement strand
CATTCAGATATTTTTTTATATCGCCGGTATTAAATTTTACATGGACAACTCCGTTATTTTTTGACATACGCGCTGAGATTCCATGCCCGAGAGTTACCGCGCCATGCCGCCAGCCTTTTACAACCGCCTCCCATGTATTTGCATCAAGCTCTTTTATTAATAAAATCTCAACCCTGCCTCCGGTGTTTTTTCGGGCGTAAAGCCTTGCAGGGATTACTTTTGTGTCATTCAGGATAAGCACATCGCCTTGCCGCAGATATTCCGTCAGGTCTCTGAATATCCTGTGCTCTGTTTTGTTTTGTCCTCTGTGGAAAACAAGCAGTCTGGACCTGTCTCTTTCGGTCAGGGGAAATTGTGCAATTTGTTCTTTGGAAAGATGATAGTCAAAATCTGAAAGTTTCATATTTAATCACTACATAAAAATCATCTTTGTCTGTCATTTCTGCAGGTTTTAAGCGGGAATCCAGAGATTATTATAAGGAACTGGATTCCTGCCTGCGCAGGAATGACAGATTTAAATGTACTTTCGGGTCAATGATAATTGCTAATTGATAATTTTTACTTGAATCCTTCACTGCTTGACCCCTGTCTTTGTAACACAGATCCCGGATAAAAGTATGTAAGAATTTCTTTATAAGTCTTTCCCTGCTTTGCCATCTCATACGCACCCCACTGTGAAAGCCCTACGCCGTGACCATAGCCCTTTCCGTCAAAGATAACTTCTTTCCCGAAAAGTTTGACTGTAAAAAAAGTACTCGGAAGCTCCTTGTACCCAAGCAGTCGTCTCAGGTCGCCGGCATTAATTTCCTTTACTGAGTTCTCAGCAGTTATTTTAAGCGTCTTAACCCTCCCTGTTACGGTAAATGCAGCAACAGACACTTCTTTAATTTCTTTAATCCCAAGCGCCTTTTCTATTTCCTTAAGGCTGAATTTCCTCTTCCAGCTAAAATACGGCGAACTTTCATCAGCATACTCAACCGACTTCAGATACGGATAACTCTTCTTTTTGCCCCAGGCCTCTTCCGGAAGCTCTGTCCTGCCTCCGGCTGTGGAGTGATAAAACGCCTCAATAGGCTTGCCCTCATAAGTCAATATTTCGCCTTCTGTTTCCTTCACTGCAACGGCAACCCATGGGTCAGTATTCTCGCCTTTGTACACCTGACTGAGCACGGAAGACGTAAGGTGATAGTCCTTGCCCGCATTAACTGCTTTGTAATAAGCCGCATACGTCCTTGCAACTACCGCCTGCACCTTCACCGCCTCAATATCCCATCCCTTACCTATCTCGCTTGCAACAACGCCCTCAACATATTTTTCAAACGGTATCTCACTAATGAAATAAAGCCCGTTCTTGTCCTTTCTGACGTCAATAGTACCGTTATATATCAGCACCCTAATGGTATCCTCAGCAAATGAAAAAACAGTGAACAGTGAATAGTAAACAGTGAACAGTAAGCAGCAATAAAAAACAGCCTTTATCTTATTTCTGCCTTTCATCATTTTCTCCCTATGAGCCGGAAAATCAGAGCCAAGAAAATGCTCGGAATAATACTTGTCATTATTGGAAATCAGTATTTTGAATCCTGCAATGATAATTTTTTGTGTCTTTCCGCGCTGCTGAATATGCATCCGCAGTATTTCTGACGGTAAAGGCCGAGCTCCTTTGAGGCAGCCATGGACTTAGCGAAATACGGCCTGAAATCCTTAAGATAAAACGGCACCTTATATTTCTCTTTAAAATATTTTCCTGCCGCAGTAAGATTTTCAAAATCCTGATAAGGACTTATCATCAGTGTTGTGGCAAAGGCGTCAAAACCGTATTTTGCCGCCTTCTCCGCAGTCTTCCCAAGGCGCAGGCTATAGCATAATTTACAGCGTTCAGGATGTCCGGGGATATGGTTCAAATCGTTCCATTTGTTCAAATCGTTCAAATGGTTTAAATTGTTCAAGTCCTGCTCAAAAAAATTGCCGAACATTTTAAAAAACTCCGCCGGTTCGTATTCGTCATAAATCATATCCATATCCCTGTCCGCCGTAAAACCCCTGAGAGAATCAAGCCGCAATTTATATTCGTCAAACGGATGGATGTTGGAATTAGACCAGAAACCCGTAAGGCTGTGCCCCTCTTCCCTGAGTATCTTAACAGGGTAGACAGCACAATTTGCACAGCAGATGTGAATCAGGATTTTCATTTTTCAAAACAACCCTCCCGGCAGATTTTTCCCGAAATATTCGTATGCAAGTCTCGTCGCCACCCTGCCCCTTGTCGTCCTTTCAATAAAGCCCTCCTGCAAGAGAAACGGCTCATATACATCCTCAATCGTCTCTTTTTCCTCGCTTACAGACGCCGCAAGTGTATCAACGCCGACAGGGCCTCCGCCGAATTTTTCCAGGATTGTAATAAGAAGTTTCCTGTCCATATCATCAAAGCCTTTTTCATCAACATCCAATGCGCCGAGCGCCTGTTTTGTTATCCCTATCTCAACAGCGCCGCTGCCCTTTACCTGCGCAAAGTCCCTGATCCTCCTTAAAAGCCTGTTGGCTATCCGCGGGGTGCCTCTTGAACGGCGGGCAATTTCCTGCGCCGAATCATTATCTATCGCAACTTCCAGTATTTTTGCGGAACGGACCAGTATCTTCTCAAGGTCTGCCGGCGCATAGTAATCAAGCCTGTTGATTATGCCAAAGCGGTCCCTGAGCGGCGATGTTAAAAGACCTGTCCTTGTCGTAGCCCCTACAAGCGTAAATTTAGGAAGGTTCAATTTTAGCGTCCTTGCGCTCGGCCCCTGCCCTATGATTATATCAAGCTGGTAATCTTCCATCGCGGGATAAAGAATTTCCTCAGACACCCTCGGAAGCCTGTGAATCTCGTCAATAAAAAGTATGCCCTTGTCTCCGAGATTTGTAAGTATGGCTGCCAAATCCCCGGGTCTTTCAAGGGCCGGCCCTGACGTAACCTTTATCTCCACTTCAAGTTCTGCGGCAATTATATTGGAAAGCGTGGTCTTGCCAAGACCCGGAGGCCCGCAGAAAAGCACATGGTCCAGCGGCTCTTTTCTCTGCTTGGCCGCCTGTATAAAAACCTTCAGGTTCTCTTTAATCTTTTCCTGTCCGACAAACTCCTCAAAAGTCCTCGGACGCACAGTCAGTTCAAAACCGGCGTCATCTTCCAAAATATCAGGGTTTATGGGTCTTTCAGGAATATCTTTCATTAACTTTTCACTCTTAACTCTTAACCTTTAACTTCCCTCAGTAAGGTATTTTAACGCCTCTTTTATTATATCTTCAATAGTGACAGCCCCTGCCCTGACAGCCCGCTCAACTGCATTTTCAGACAGGGATTTTTTATAGCCGAAGTTAATGAGCGCTGATACGGCATCGTTGGTTATGGAGTAATCTTTGGAAACAACCGCCCTCGGAAGTTTTTCCTTAAGTTCAAGCACAAGCCTTGCCGCTATTTTTTTGCCAAGTCCCGGTATTGAAGTCAGCATCGGCATGTCTTCATTATAAACTGCCTCTACAAATTTTTGCGCAGGCATGCCTGATAAAATCGCCAGCCCTAATTTGGGCCCTATGCCGTTGACATTGAGCAGAGTGACAAAGACCCTCTTTTCTTCTTCAGTAACAAACCCGTAGAGCTGGAGGGCATCTTCTCTTACATGGGTATATGTGTGCAGAAAGACCTCTCCCCCGGCATCAGGGATGCTGGAGAAACTGCCGAGCGGAACCTGCACATTGTAGCCGACACCGCCTACATCCACAATGACCCCTTCGGATTTTTTGCTGAGGACTTTTCCTCTAAGCGAGGCAATCAAGTTTTATCTCCAATATAGATAGTGATACAAGATACATAATAAAAATTCATGTCTTTTATCCTGCATCCTGTATCCTGCATCCTGTATCTTGTTTCCATTGCCCCGAATTTATGTGGCAAATACACAAGGCAAGGGCGTCTGAGGCGTCTTCGGTTAACTTGCTGCAAGTAACTTGCTGCCTGTGACTTGCAACTTGAGACTTACAGTTTGCAACTTTAAGGTTTAATATCCTGATTACCATTTCCTTTACCTGCCGTTTCTCCGCCCTTCCATAGCCTGTAAGCGCCATTTTTAATTCGGTCAGATTACATTCAAAGACAGGGATGTCGTTTTGCGCCGCCAAAAGCATTACAATACCGCGCGCAGTACCAAGGGCAAAAGCAGAATGAATGCTTTTATGATAAAAAATTTTCTCAATACACAGGTGAGCCGGCTTGTATTCGTCAATAACATTCTTCAGGGAGCCGTAAAGTATTTTCAGCCGTTCAGGAAGGGCCTCCGTATTTTTCATCCGTATCTCGCCCGAGGCGACATAAACAAGTTCGGAGTTTTGGGTTCTAGTTTCTATTATTCCGTAGCCGCAGCACAACGTCCCGGGATCAATGCCGATTACGCGCATTTAAATTATTTCGCCACAGACTTTCACTGACTAACACAGACATCGTAAATATTTTTAAAAGCCTTAATCTTTTTTTTAGTCTGTATCCGCCTGTGGCTAAACTCTCTTTTTTTTTGCTCTTCCACTGATTAAAATATTCTTCTTTTAAATTCTAATTTAACTCCGAAATTCACCAATAAACCCACCTTTATTCCTGTAGCTTTTAGGTAATTTATTAGTTGAGCTTCATATTGTGATATTAGATTATTTACCGCCTTAATTTCAATAATTATCTTGTCCTCAACTATAATATCTGCTTTAAATTCTCCTACCAAGTGATTTTTATACAATACATTTAAACTTTTTTGGTTATCGGCTCTTAGTCCTATACCTTCCAATTCAATCATTAAAGCTTTTTCATATACTGATTCTAAAAAGCCGCTTCCTAATTCATCATAAACATTATAAAAACATCTGATAATTTTCTCTGTTACATCTTCATATAAAAAATTTTTCTCCATGAAAAAGTCTGTGTTAGTCAGTGGCTAAATTCTATTCTGCCTTTGCCGCTATTTCATCCGGGATATCAAAATTTGCATAGACATTCTGCACGTCATCATGGTCTTCAAGGGCTTCCATTAATCTGAGCATCTGCGCCGCATCCTTTGCCTCAAGTTTTACATAGTTTTTGGGAAGCATAGTAATTTCAGCAAGATTAGTCTTTATATTTGCCTTTTCAATTGCATCCTTTACTTTTTTCAAATCCTCGGGCGCTGCGATAATCTCATAGTTATCCTCCCCCGGATCGTTCTTCATGTCTTCAGCGCCTGCGTCAAGAGCCAGAGACATCAGCGCATCCTCATCAGACTGCTTTTTGTCCACAAGTATATAGCCTTTCTTGTCAAACATCCACGAGACACAGCCTGTCTCTCCAATGTTGCCGCCGTTTTTGGACATGACATGCCTTATCTCGCCGATAGTCCTGTTTTTGTTGTCAGTCAGGCTTTCAATCATCAATGCAACTCCGCCCGGACCATACCCCTCATAAATAATCTCTTCATAGGATATGCCCGGAAGCTCTCCGGTGCCCCTTTGGATTGCGCGCTTGATGTTATCAGCAGGCATGTTTGCTTCCTTTGACTTTTCAATCGCAAATCTAAGACGTGAGTTTGCATTAGGGTCGCCGCCGCCCATTTTGGCGGCTACAATTATCTCTTTTGAAATTCTGGAGAAAAGCTTGCCCCTCTTTGAGTCAATAAGCAATAATGTCATTCCTGCGAAGGCAGGAATCCAGTCCCTTATAAAAATTTCTGGATTCCCGCTAACTACCTGCGGGAATGACAGAACAAGATAAGGTTTCCCAGTCCGCAATGACGTCATTGCAATGCCACGATTTATCGGGGCAGAAGCAATCTCGTCTTTTAAATTAATGCAAATTATAAGCGATAACTTTATAGAAAGGCAATAAGAAAGGCGTTCCGAATTCTCGGAACGCCTTTCATTCTTAACTTCTTAACTTCTCAGTTTCGCAACTTCTGCCTCTTAGAAGCTGAGTGTTACTCCGTGCCTTAATGCATAAGCATCATTCGGATCAGTCTGGCAAGTACCGCATACTGGTGCGTCCATCTGATTCCTCCAGATATCCCCTGCCATAAGATAACCGCCTTCAACAAAATAAACAAGATTCTTATCAAGCTGATAGGTCATCTTTACATCAACTTCATCACCAATTTCATCATTTGAATAAGAATTAGAGTTAGTTGTAGATACAGGTTTTGTAGCTGACAAACGATATAAGTTAAGATTCAGTGACAGGTCTTTTGAAGCCTTTAATGCTGCGCCCACTTTGTAGTATGTTGTATTGGCAATACCGGTATTCATGGCTCCCATTCCTGATTTGCCTGCTACCGGTCCATTTACGCCGGCAGACCTTGTCCTGTATTCATAGACATAGGTATAATGCTGGGAATTGCCCTGCGCAGTTTGAAATGTATTGACTTCGTCGTTATTACTGTCGCCGTCACCGCTGCCGCGTGCAATTTCTGCATCTAACGTTAAATTATCCATAGTATAATTAACGCCTGCAAGCATTGCATAGCCATTGTATTCTGTATCACCAGCAGCTATTCCTGCCGGGCTGTTTGTTATATTCTTTGCAAGGCCTCTCTGGTATTCTACGTCAAATTTGAATCCGAGAGGGCCGGCCTTGGAATCCATCCTTACCCCATAGTTCCAGAGTGTGAGGCCATTTGCCGCTGCATTCTGGTCAACCAGATATGTCACATCTGCGCCTAAACTAAATCCGGTCCCTTTATAGGTGATGAGTCCGGCATAAACATCCGTATCGTCACTGCCTGATGTATAACCGACAGTAGTATAAGTCTGGGGGTTTCCTGTACTGTCTACTGTCGTTGAACCGCCTGTTGATCCCGTATTGCCTTCAGTGGCTTTTGCGTTTACAACTGCGATTTCAAGGTCTTTTGAAGGACTTGCGAATAACATAATGGCGTCATCGCCGAGCCTTGAATGGTCAAGGAATAAGCCGTTGCCGAGCTTTACCGGCATATGACCTACTTTTATCCCGATAGGTCCTACGACATTCTTTGACTGTATCCATGCCTGCAGAAGCGTAAGGTCGCCTCTTTTGCCGTTACCTTCGCCATACATACCCTTTCCGTCTGACCCTCCTGCACCCCATGTATATGTATCTGCTGTGTCAGCATCTTCATCACCGGTTTCAATCTGTACGTAACCTGTTGTGTTCTTACTTACATCTGCCTGAACATTAAGTCTTACCCTGCCGTCATAGGAATTTATATGGTCTCCCTGACCGCCGTTAAAATCCGTTGTGTTGTTTCTTGTCTCACCTCTGAACCTCAACTCACCGCCCAGTGTTATCTGGGTTGCGCCCTTTGCTACAATTGCCTGTGTCTCTGACGGAATCTCAGAATGAATTGCAAAGGCGCTTGCTGTAATTCCTAAAACAAACATCAAACCCAAAATTACTATTAACGACCTTTTCATTAAACAACCTCCTTTGTTATTGGTTTTATAATAAATGCTGAAAAAACATTTCCCGAAACCTGGGATTTGTGATGAGCTTTTTTTCTCCGGCTACCACCCCCCCTTTTTTTCTTTTTTAAAAAATAATTTATTTAACCGTGCTGTATGTTTAATTCCCTTATATATAACCATAGGGAACCATATAATTTCTAAATTTATAACATCATTTACATGCTTTGTCAAGAAAAAAATAAATCTTAAAGAAACTTATACAGTTATGACAAAATGAAAATCTGCAATTCCTGTTTATATTTTTTTAAGAAAGAACAATCCTCATGTAAAGACATGCAATAAACGGGCGAGTTCATAAAGAAGAGTTAAGAGTTAAGAGTTAAGAGTTAAAAATTAATGAGTTACACGGACTGTTCACTGTTTCCCGTTCCCTGGTTCACTGCAGTCAAACTGTGTTTTTTATGCCATTGCAGTGATGCAAAAAGGACTCAGGATTGTAATTATGTTATAATACCGCCCATGATTAAAGTTGATGAAGCCTTAAAAATAATATTAAATTCCGTTCAAGCCTTAGATTCAGAAACTATCAGCCTTGCAAACGCATCCGGCAGAGTACTGCAGCAGGACATCTTCAGTAATTCTGATATTCCCGCATTTGATAATTCTGCAATGGACGGTTATGCCCTCAGGTCCGGTGACACAAAAAGCGCCTCACCTGAGCCGCCATGTAAATTAGAGGTCCTTGAGGAACTAAGGGCCGGCATGATGAGTTCCTTAGGTATAAAAAGCGGACAGGCGATAAAGATTATGACAGGCGCGCCGATGCCTGAGGGCGCTGACTCTGTAATAATGGTTGAGGATACTGAAAAGGCTGAAGGCAGAGGGTTGAAGGCTGAAGTAAAAATATTTAAAGAGACAGCGCCGGGAGAAAACATCCGAAGAGCGGGCGAGGACATTAAGAAAGGTGAACTGGTAATACAAAAAGGAACCCTGCTTAAGGCAGCGCACACAGGAATGCTTGCGGCTTTAGGCATCACAAAAGCGGCAGTTGCAAGGAAACCGAGGGTTGCTATTTTAGCCACAGGCGATGAATTGGTTGACGCAGATGAGGAGACCCCGAAGGGGAAGGTCCGCACTTCAAATACTTATGCTTTATACAGCCAGATTTTAAGCTACGGCGGGATTCCCGTAAACATAGGGATTGCCAGAGATGAATCCGAAGATCTCAGAGAGAAAATTGAATCTGCACTCGTATGTGATTTGATCCTCACCTCGGGCGGCGTTTCTATGGGAGACTATGACATTGTAAAAGATGTCTTGACAAAGATGGGCGCAGACATAAAATTCTGGAAGATTGCAATGCGTCCGGGCAAGCCGATTTTATTCAGCACGCTGGGAGAAAAACCAGTGTTCGGGCTTCCGGGAAATCCTGTCTCAAGCATGGTCGGGTTTGAACTTTTCGTACGGCCTGCAATACTAAAAATGCTGGGGCAGACATCAGACGACAGACAGGAAGCAGATGCCTTTCTTGAAGAAGACATTGAGAAGAAGAAGGGCTTGAGGTATTTTCTGAGGGCGCGGACACGATGGGTGATGCTTGCCAACAGCTTTATTATCCTGCCTGAAGAGGACGAATTCATAAAAAAAGGCTCAAAGGTGCGGGTGAGATTTTTAAACTGACCTTATAACCAAAAATCTTTTCGTGTCTTCTTTAACGCTGAACCTCTCGTCCGTTCTGTATCCCACAACCCAGATGATGTCTTCCCCTGAGATGATGACCGGAACGGCATCCCTTTCGTCACGCGGAATCTTACTGTCAACAAAGAAATCCTGAAGTTTCCTCTTTTTCCCGAATCCTGCAGGATAAAAATAGTCGCCTTTTTCCCTGGCCCGCACTTCAAGCGGAAGCCGTAGTTTTTCAAAATCAAAAACAGCAGAAGACCTGCTGTCAAATAATTCCTCCTGAATTTTTTCCTGCATCTGTGCCCTGAGGACAATTCCGGCTTCTTTCAATTCCAAATCCCCGGGAACCGCAAACGTGCAAGAAGACAATTTCAGGCCTGTATTTTTTGATGTAAAAACAAGCGTTGAATATCCCTTAATAACCCTTATCCCCCTCGGAAGAGAAATCCTGTCTCCTGACCTGCCTTTTTTGACAAGCCTGATAACATCTTCAATATGAATAAAGTCAATACCCCTTAACCCTTCCACCGAATCAACCGCCCTTCTCAGCACTCTCCTGAGCAGCGCTTTATCAATATTCTCCAGGGGCGCAAGAAAAAGTTCAATTGAATCCCTGCCCTTTCTGCTTACGAGCTTCATCAGCGTTTTGGTGACGACAAGCTCAAGATACTCATCTTCTTCCCTGATTACATCGGCAGTCCTGACGGCGCTTCGGACAAACTCAGGGCTTTGTTTTTTAAGCTCAGGCATGACTGTAAGCCTCAGCCGGTTTCTGAAATAATCTGTTTTAAGGTTTGAAGAATCAACTATAAAAGGCAATGAAGAGTTAAGAGTTAAAAGTGTAGCGTTTTGGAATAGAAACTTTTCTATATCGCTGCGTTCAATCTCAATCAGCGGTCTGATTATAAGTATATTTTTATTAACTTTTAACTTTTCACTCATAACTCTTAACTCATAACTCTTAACTCTTAACTCTAATCTCCTGACGGGAGGTATGCCGGAAAGACCCCTTTGCCCTGAGCCCCTGAGCAGTCTCATTAAAAATGTCTCAGCCTGATCATCCGCATTATGTCCGAGGGCAATCTTTGAGGCAGCTATCTCATGCGAAAGTTTTTCAAACACCTGATACCTTAACTCCCTTGCGGCATCCTGCATGTTTAATTTCCCCTCTTCCGCATATTCCCTTACATCAATTTTCTTCAGATGGAATTCCACGCCGAGTTTGCCGCAAAGCGTCCTGCAGAACTCCCCCTCAGCCGCCGTTTCATCGGGTCTTAAACCATGGTCCACATAAACC
>JACQZD010000045.1 GCA_016207865.1 Nitrospirota bacterium | reverse complement strand
TGCAAGATATGAATTCGTAGTAATAAGCTTTGTGACCTTTATCATGAATTCCCTTTTCTTGGGAGTGAGCCTTTCAAGATTTTTCAGCTTATCCATGTAAAAATTGCGCGAAGCAAGCCCGAGTTCTTTCCTGACTTCGTCTATGGTCATCTCTTTCGGCTTTACTACAGGCTCCA
This sequence comes from Nitrospirota bacterium, assembly GCA_016207865.1. Taxonomy (GTDB): domain Bacteria; phylum Nitrospirota; class Thermodesulfovibrionia; order UBA6902; family DSMQ01; genus JACRGX01. The sequence continues at coordinate 3,107 of JACQZD010000045.1, read as the reverse complement.
CAAGATTGTACTTGCTGTAGTCCTTTGTGGTTATATACGGCTCAAGCTCCTTGTACAGATCGGCATACGGCCACGGTGCTATTGCCAGAAAAAACGCCATATCAGGGGCATAGAGTTTAGCAAGCTCTAATGTCCGCTCTATTGATTCCGGTGTTTCATCAGGCAGGCCCAGCACAAATGAGGTCTCTGATACAATATCGTGCTGATTGATAAGCTCAATGGCCGAGCGTGAATCTTCAATACGCAAATTCTCTTTGAATTTATCAAGGCTCTCCTGCCTCACTGCCTCCACGCCGGCATATATGTGAACTATGCCCGCCTTTCTGTATTTGTGAAGTAGGTCCCGGTCCCTCAGGATATCTTCAACGCGGGTTTCCATCAGGAGGTCTATACCTAAGTTTCTTTCAATGAGAATATCAAGAATCCTTTCCCATCTGCGCCTGTCAAAAGTCGGGGTTTCATCAGAAAGCATTGCGACATTAACGCCGTATTTTTTTCTGAGGAATTCCAGACCGGATACAAAATTCTCCGGAGACCGCGCTCTCCATTTGCGGTCCCAGAAAAGCTGCTGGGAGCAAAAACTGCACTGCTGGCTGCAGCCCCTTGAAGAGCTGACAATTGCAAGGACGGAGTTCGCCGCAGGCCTGTAGGAATAAATTTTCCAGTCAACCAAATCCCATGCCAGAGGAAGAGCGTCAAGGTCCTTGATAAACTCTCTTGAGGGCGTGGCAACAGCTTTATTCCCTGACCGGAATACAATGCCTTTAACCTTTGACAAATCACCTTTTAAAAAGTGGCAAGTTAAAAGTTCAGGCAGCGTAATCTCACCCTCGCCTCTGACAATATAATCAACTCCATTTTGTTCCCCAAGTATCTCTTCCCAGCAGAATGTAGGATGAACATTGCCGAGTATCGTGACTGTCGTCCGGTTAATCTCTTTAACTAAATTACATACCTTCAGGCATTCATTTACCGACGCCGTGATTGCCGTCAGCGCAACCGCATCGGGCTTATACTCCTCTATTTTTTTGCCGATTTCCGCATAGTCATGAAAATATGACATAGCATCGTATATCTGCACGTCATATCCCGCGCTTCTTAAAGAGCCTGCGATATAAACAAAGCCTAAGTTTAACCAGGCGCCTGCCGCCTCAACAACGCCTGAGTGATAAGGCGGGGTTATGAGCAAGACTTTTTTATTCATGATTTTTCGTTCTGCCTCTTAACTTTCTATCTGAAATATTCCGCATGCAATGATTCTATAACAAACGGAATCACAAAAATCGTCACTGCAGAAAATATAAAACAGACAATCAGCATCCACGCCGCCTGACTGCCTTTCCACCTAAAGAAAAATCTCAGATGCAGATAAAGCCCGTACAAAAGCCATGTAATCAACGACCAGGTCTCAATAGGGTCCCAACTCCAGTATTTGCCCCAGGCCTCATTGGCCCATATTGCGCCTGCCGCAACCGTAATGCTCCAGAAGATAAAACCAAAGCCGATAAATTTATAGCTGAACTCATCAAGCGCCTCAAGGGAAGGGAGCCGCCTGTAAAATTCATTCTCAGCCTTCTTTCCCTTCAAGAGATAAAGCACTGAGGTCCCAAGGGCGATAATCACCGCGCCTGTTGACACCTTTGCAAAGACAACATGCAGTATAAGCCAGCCGCTTTTTAGAGTAGGCGGCAGTTTTCTTATGCCCGGGTCCGTAAGCAGCCCGGAACCCATCATCAAAAAACTGAGGGGCATCACAATAAGGCCTGTATGCCTGAGCCTTGGAATTTTCCATGAGGCCATGACAAAAAAGAAAATTGTTACCCATGCATTAGAGGACAATACTTCATATTTTGCCATATAAGGACCATGGCCAGTAATCTGCCATCTTATGACAATTGAAATCGCATGGGGAATAAGTCCGAGCAAAGCCGTTATCATTGCCGGCTTTAACGCCTTTTCCCTCTGAAATGAAACGCCATAAGCAAAAAAGACCGTAGAGATTACATCAAAAACAATGGCAATCCAGTTAAATATAATCTGCTGTTCCATCAGTTAACCGTATCTTTTAATTCTTCTCCGATTGCATTTACTTCCTCTGAAAAAAGCGCGCTGTACCTGTTGGTCCCGCCGGATAATGATAACACAGAACCTCTCTGAGATATAGATATTTCCTTGTACGGAAAAAGAAATATAACCGCCGCGCCGAGGCAGCTTATGAAAAAACCTATATAGGCCGCAAGCATGCCGGAGCTTTTTACATAAATCAATCCGCTCCATGGCAGGATTTGAAAAAACCGCAATAGCTTGCCGTCAACACTCACTGCATTCCCGGGGATAATCAGTCCGTCAAAAACGACTTCACTTGCTTTTTTTAAAACTGTCAGATATAATATAGGCCTACCCGGATAAAATGAGTTCATTGAAATATCCGGATAAAATTTCATTTTAAAAATATATGAGGTTCCGGGAAAATCAGACGCGCCGGCAAATGGTTTTGTTTTTTTATCAGGGTGGTCCAGCAAAAAGTGCGCAATTGTCTCCCTGCCGTCCTGATGTTTCATGATAAAAGAGAGTGCGTATCCATAATTAAATGACTGATAAATTTTTACGTTTTTAAACTTTACTGGATGGTTTACCGTCACAGTTTCTTCATATACGGTTCCATTGCCGTCAATTAAATCCACCGTGCTTGAAATTGATTTCACCTGGTCTGTTTCCCAGTATTCGTGACTGAATTTAGACAGGCGGCTTTTAAATGCCGCATCAAATGTCCTCTGAAAAACACCTAATTCCCTGACAAGAAAATCCTCATGAATTCCTGAAAATACCTCTCCTTCCATTACCTGCACAAAGCCCCTTTTTTGAAAGGCAAGCCCCGCCATCGCCGTAATTATTATCAAAAATAAACCCGAGTGGAATATCGCGCTGCCCCACTTCCCGAATGAATTTTTTATAAATATCAGTTTGCCGTCTGCATCAATCAGCTTGTATTTTTTCCCCTTCATAAATTTTATAATGCCGTCCTGCGGCAGATCAAAGTTTAAAATACGCTGTCCATCACCGCCGGATTTACCGTAAAACTGCGGGCCGGAAACCCTGAGATTTTT
>JACQZD010000044.1 GCA_016207865.1 Nitrospirota bacterium | reverse complement strand
AGATATTTTTGCAGGCAGGGGTTTTACAAAATCAGTGTTGGTGTCAGGCAACAATGATGCCGTATCAAAAACCATTACATATTTTGAGTCCCTTGAGAGAGGGCTTGTGTGGGTAACGCTTGTGGATTTTGATACCCTGTACGGACACAGAAATGACCCTCAGGGTTATGCAAAGGCTCTAAAGGACTTTGATAAAAAACTGCCTGAGATATTGGAAATGCTTACGGAAAGGGATATCTTAATCATCACCGCAGACCACGGCTGTGACCCGACAACGCCAAGCACAGACCATTCAAGAGAATACGTGCCTCTGCTGATTTACGGCAATGCTCTTAAAAAATGCGTTAATCTCGGATTAAGGACAAGTTTTTCAGACCTCGGCGCAACAGCGCTTGAGGCGCTCGGGATAAAAGCACCTGTCAAAGGGAAAAGCTTTTGGGAAGAGATAATTGACAGAAAAAACACGCTTTGATAGAGTAACTGCATGAGCCTCTGGACTGTCGCAATTATCATTTTTCTTATAAATATCCCTTTCGGTTACTGGAGGGCAAATACAAGGAAATTCTCCCTGCAATGGTTTGCCGCAATCCATGCGCCGATTCCGTTTGTGATAGCTTTCCGCATTCTCGGGCATCTGGGCTGGCAATTTATAACTTTTCCGGTGCTTATTGGCGCCTTTTTCTTTGGTCAGCTCCTCGGAGGGAAACTTCATAAGTGGGGCACAGCGCACACACACAGCGCAATAACTTCATGCATCTTCTGCGATATCGCAACCTGTTTCTTAAGAAATATTAAAACGAATGCACAACGCTAAGGTCGTTCACAAAAACAGGCTTAAGCAAATCCTTTCGGAACTAAAGTCCAGCAAGAAAAAAATCGTTTTTACAAACGGCTGTTTTGACATTATTCACATAGGGCATGTCCGCTATTTAAATGAAGCGAAAAAGTTCGGCGACATACTCGTAGTCGGACTAAATTCGGATAACTCCGTATCAAGGATAAAGCCGGGCAGGCCCGTAACTCCTGAAGACCAGCGGGCAGAGGTGCTTTCCGCATTGTCAATGGTGGATTATGTAACGCCCTTTAATGAAGACACGCCGTATGAGCTTATCAAAACGCTAAAGCCTGATGTCCTTGTGAAAGGCGCGGACTGGGACGTGAAAAACATCGTCGGCAATGACATTGTAAAAGAAGTCAGGAATATTCCTTTTGTTGAAGGCATATCAACGACAAAAATAATCAAAAAAATTCAGGGCAAGAAATAGGGACGGGATGCGGAAGTTTTTTGAAAAGATACACGACTTCAGATTATTGCCGGCCTTCGTAATTATCAGCATGGTTATCGGTATTGTCGTTGGCAAAGTGTACGGGATTTCTAACTTTCAGCTCACACCGCCGATTGACGCGATTAAGGCAATATTTCACGGGACGTATGAATTTACTGTCCCAAATGTCATCGTGCTTAGTGTAGTTGCCGGACTTTTCATGATGATGTATCCGGCAATGGCAAACATAAAGTTTGAGGACCTCGGCAAGGCCGCAAAGTCTCCCAAGCAACTTCTCATCGTTATTTTTTTTAATTACGCCGTTGCCCCCTTTTTCATGCTACTGCTCGCAAAGATGTTTTTGAGCGGCGAGCCGGACTTGTACACAGGACTTGTCCTCTACGGGCTTGCGCCGTGTATTGCAATGGTCATTGTCTTTACTTATCTCTCGGCGGGCAACGGTCCGCTCGCGATAATTCTTGTTGCGTTGAACTCCATTATACAGATGCTGCTTATCCCAGTATACGCGAAACTGCTGCTTGGGGATATCAAATTTGATGTGTGGATTGTTGGAGAAAGCGTTGTGCTGTATTTGGGCGTCCCGCTTATTGCAGGCATGCTCACAAGATTTTTAGGCGTAAAAAGATTCGGTGAAGAGTGGTTTCATAAACTCAAATTTTATCTTGACACCATGTCAATTGCCGGCTTATTGTTCACGCTTATTGTAATGTTTGCCCTTAAAGGCGATTTAATCCTTGAAAAGCCTTTTCTCATTGTGCAAATGGCGGTCCCGATGACTCTTTTCTTCTGGATAATGTTCGCAGTTGTGTATCTTACGGGCTGGAAATCAGGATTAAACTATAAAGACGCGGTCGCCGTCGGATTTAACTCAACAGGCAGGGATTTTGAAATTGCAATTGCCATTGCCATCACTGCGTTCAATCCGACAGTCGCCCTCGCAACGGTTATAGGCCCGTTAATTGAAGTGCCTGTAATGCTTGCGCTTGTATGGTTTGCAAAAAAGACAGAGACAACGTTTTTTAAAGTGACGTAAGACGGATGCGCGCTAATCAAACCTCTTCCAAAGGCAGTTTGTTCTCAATCCATTCATCAAGCCCGCCTTCGTAAACTTTTACATTGGGAATGTTTAATAATTTCAACCCATTGCAACTTTTTTGGAGGCAACGCAGTCTTTATGCCTGCAGTAAATAATGATTTCTTTGTAGGGGACCAGCTCCTTCCTCCTGTCTATGACTTCAGGGTAATGAATAGTTTTTGACCCCTTGATTTTGTGTTTATTCCCGTCATAGTTTCCTATAGTATCCACAAGCACAAAATCCGCATTCTCTTTCATGCGGTTTAAAAGTTCTTCCTTGGTTATGCATTCAATACTTATGTGAAATTCTTTCTGATATGGCATCTGCTCCCCCTTTGAAAATTTTATTATCAATAACACTGTCCAAAAATGCAATCCCTCTCACAAGGCAGGGCATGGATGTCTGAAAAAGCTTTAGAGCAGCACCGTTAAAAGTTATGTTGCCTTTTTGTGAATAGTTCTATATTAAAACACTTTAAAATTTGCAACATAACATATAATAATCTTCGCTGCTTTCTAAAGGTTTTGAAGACGTCAATGCCTTGCCAGCCATTACTCTCTGTTTTTCATCCGGAGAAACCTGTATTTTCCAAGCGTCATGAGATAATCCGTCAAGGCCTCAAACTCCCAGTCCTTAAATTTAAATCTCGGCATCCTCATATCAGGCTGTACTGCCTGAGGATTTTTCAGCCACTGCTCAATCCACTCCCTCTTCAGCCGGCTTGCCGCGTCTGTGTGTTCAGGTCCCACCTCTCCGCCGCGTCCATCCACAGCATGACACCCCCCGCACGCGAATACCTCATGATACAATTTTTCTCCGTCATAAATATTTTCCGGAGGCGTTTCTTTTTTTGCCTCAAACTTATACGGATAGGACTCCCCTGAGATAAAGGCAAAATATTCAATAATGGCGTTAACCTCTGTGTCTGATAAATTAAAGTCCGGCATACCTGCCTCAAGCATAGGGGCGGGACGTATTTTATAGGTTTTCTTAAGAAATTTGAATAACCACTCCTGCCTGCTTTTTTTTGCCTCCCTCGTTAAATCAGGGCCTATATTCCCTCCATTTCCGTTAATCCTGTGACAGCCAAGGCAGTTATATCGCTCAATTACACTTTTACCCCTTATCTCTGCGCTGTCAGAATCAATCAATATTTTTGTGTAGTAAACAGGCAAGGAATTATTCCGTACGCTTAAAAGAAAAGTGACCAGCGCTTCCGACTGATTTCTGTCAAAATTATAATACGGCATACGCATTATAACCTTATCCGTGGCAAATCTTCCGGGGTCAATTACTTTGACAAGGAGCCAATTTATGAGGGTCTTCTCAGTATCTGTTATATTGCCGAAAAATAGCTCGTCAACCCTTTTGTCGCCAATGCCGTCAAGCGCCGGGGCATCATATCCCAAAGGAAACTTTTCTATCTCATGACAGCCGGTGCAGCCTAAATCCTTCACCAGTTTTTTCCCTTTTGCTATATCGTCAAGTCCTTCTGCCCCCCTTTTGTCAGCAATAGACAAAGGAGGATTATTTTTAATATTTATTTGTTTCTTGAGACCTGAGAGATATGCGGCTATACTGCGTATCTCTCCGTCTGACATATTAAATTCAGGCATGGTGGTTTTTGCATCATAACTGCGGGGCTTCTTCAAAAAATAAAAAAGCCATTCGGGTTTTACTTTATCACCTATAAAAGAAAATTCAGGTGCAAAGCTCCCGCCTTTTTTATGTATCAGGTGGCAGCCGAGGCAGCCAAAAGAGGAGACAAGGGTTTTGCCTTCGCTTAAAAATCCCCCTGCATCCCTCTTTTTTAAAGGGGGAATTTTCCTCTCTATCAAGAGGGGATTAATCACGATACTTTGGGACTCTTTAGCAAAGGGGGGATGGGGGGATTTGAGACTCATCAAATAATCAGCTATATATCCGATCTTTTCATCACTCAGCTTAAAAGCCGGCATCTTTGCGTCCGGCAAATAATCCTTCGGATTTTTCAGCCATCCAATCAGCCACTTCCTGCTGACTTTTTTACTGATTGAACTAAGGGCAGGTCCGATGCGCACAGGTCTTTCATATTTCTTAAGTTTGTGGCATCCGGTACAATTATATTCCCTGAATATCTTCCAACCCTCAAAAAACTTTTCTGCTCCTGCCAGATTTGCGCTCAGAGGCAATTTCATTTCCAATGAATGACATTTTCCGCAGGATGATTGAGCGTAATAGCCTTTAAGAAGAGGTTTCGTCCAATTATTTACTCTGCCGTGCGCTGTCTTTAAAGTTAAGGCCTCTCCCTGTCCCTGATGACATACAACGCATCCGAATTTTTCCATCTTGTGATGTTTTAAATAATCGCCCGAATGGGTTTTAAGAGGCTGGGGCCTATTCACAGAATCAGGCCTGTCTATACCGGCATGACAGGTATTGCATCTGTCAGCCACGCCCAAGTCCTTAAGCCATATCTGCTGAATTTTTTCCTTTTGATATCTGTTCCACGGGCGGTTATATTCACCATAAAACGCCCAGACAACAACACCAAGCAGGATAATGCAAGAAACAGCATTGAGAATTAGCTGGGCCCGGCTCAGCTTCATATATTAAACCACGGCGTCACCAATACATATCTAATATTAAACGCCAGTCTCAGCAATATCTTTAAAGGAACAGCATACATCAGGAGTATTAATGTCATTACAACTATATATCTTAGAGAACCATATAAAAGATAAAGGTCTATGCTCATCAGCGGAGGTAGCAGTATCCCCAATCCAAAATAGAATGATATACACACCAAACCGACAGCAGGGCTCAGGCTCCGGAGATGATTCCCGGTCTCTTTAACAGTCTCCCATGATTCCCAAGGCAGATATAACTGCCAGTTCGGACCCCTTAAAAAATATCCAATAAATATCAATGCCCACCAGAGCAGAAAACCAAAGAGAAAATTTACTACGGCAAACCGCCTGAGGGAGAATGTATAGCCGCCTTTGCCTTGGGGATTAGTATCTGCATAGGGGATAATTATCAAACCGGCTGCAATAATAACAGGAATCATGACTCCCGCTATCCACGGGTCAAAATAGACCAGCAGTTCCTGAAGCCCTGCAAAATACCACGGCGCCTTGGACGGATTTTCAGACCTTCCCGGCGCAGCTATCTCCCTCAAAGGCGCATTCATAATCAGGCCCCATATTATCAATATAATTGTTAAAACAATAATCATTAAAAATTCCTTAAATACCAGGTCAGGCCAGACATATGTTTTTTGCTTTTTCATAACGGTCCTGATATGCCTCCGTCTTTCCTGATTCTCCAGAAGTGAACTGCCATAAAAATGATTGCGGCCGCGGGCAATACTATAATATGCATCACATAAAACCTCAGGATTGCGTTTGCCCCTATCTCCGTGCCGCCTAACACTACAAAACGGATATCATTATATTTATTAACAACTGAGAATGGGCCTTCATGCCCGATAAACGGTGCAGCTCCCATCATGTTGGCAGCTACTGTAATCGCCCAGTAAGACAGTTGGTCCCAAGGAAGAAGATAGCCGGTAAAGCTCAGTAAAAAAGTCAGAACTATTAAAACCACGCCGACAACCCAGTTAAATTCCCTCGGAGGTTTATAAGAGCCTGCAAGAAAAACCCTCAGCATGTGCAGAATGATAGTAAACACCATCAGATGCGCCGCCCACCTGTGGATGTTTCTGAGGATAATCCCGAAGGGGACATCAAATTCAAGATACTTCATATCATGATAGGCAAACTCAGGAACGGGATGATAGTAGAACATCAGAAATACACCAGTGAATGCCTCTACTAAAAACAGGAAAAAAGTTATCCCGCCCATACACCATGTGAAACGTATTTTAAAGGCATGTTCCGGCACACTTACAGGATGAAGATGAAGGAATATGTTAGACCTTACCTGAAGCGCCCTGTTCTTTGTCGTATCTTCATAACTATGGCGGAATATGGATTTGTAGAGATTGGAATCTTTCAGTTTTTCCCATATGTTTTTTCCCTCTTTCAACACAACCCTCTATTTCTCAAAACACCTGGGGGGCTTCGCAAAGCCCATAAGGACATAATGGATTCCAATACCCGAAAGAAAACCTATGGTAAGGTTATTTAACAGAAAACCTAAAATTGCCGTCGCTGAAACAATCAGCATAGCTGTTTTATCCCCCACAACATCCCTGATAAATAAAGAGTGCTGCACTCCTACATAACAAAGCAGCATCCCTAAAATACCTTTGGGAAAGGCTGCTACTATTGATATAGCGGAATATCCGAATAGAAGCGCCAACGCGATAAGCGTAAGACCTATGATATACCCCGACCTCTCGGTAGTTGCACCAAACTTACAGTGTGCTGTAAGTCCGCCGCTGCCATGACACATGGGAGCACCGCCTATCATGCCTGATGCAATATTTGCAACGCCCATACTCAACGGAATGCTTTTAAGATTCAGTCTCACAGCCCTTTTGCCATAAAGTAATTTACCCGTTGCCTCTGTGGCTACAATAGCGTTGCCGAATGTTAATGCTATCTGCGGCAGGACGAGCATTGTAAAACCTATCCATAAGTTATTCAATTCAGGCATTTTTACTGCCAAAACTACAGGACCCGCTGGAGCCGCTTTTATCCCCTTTAGGGAAAGGGCTATCCCGAATATCATAAGAGGGATAAGAGGCGGTATCCTTTTAATTATAAAAATACTTACGATCAGGAAGGCTCCGGCAGTTACAGCGACGGGAATATCGTTTATCATAAGACTTAAGGATGCCTTTATCAGCATCATACCCAATCCAAGTTGTATCCCTCTTATCACCGGTATATGAAAAATGCCGCCGAGTGTTACGCTTAATCCTGTAACTGCAATTACAAGTAAAATAATTCCTATGGCAATACCGGCGGCATTAATAACCTCGCCGCCCAGTCCTGTGGCAATCGCAATAGCAGACATCGCTTTAAGGGGCTGAACAGGCATTGTAATTTTAAAATAATAGGCGGATACTATATAAAAGATCCCCGCCATCAAAAAAAACGCCGTAGGATTAAAACCATTTTTTGCTATTAATGCAACTGCAATAGGAAACAAAACTCCAATATCGCCAAAGGCGCCTGATATATCCCATATCAATTGTTTCACTTTATTTACAGAACACCTCATCCTGCTGAGTCTTTATGAGTGCATTTAACGTGTACAGCGTATATGCGGTTCTTTTCTCTCACCAGCCATGCAGAATGTTCATCCTTCCACTCTTCGTATACCTGAAAAACTCCGTTTTTATCCGCCGCGCCTGTTACATTAAATTCATGAGGAAATCCTGCCTTAAATGTTGAAGGGCTTTCAAAAAGAACGCGCGGGAATAGAAATCTGACCGCACCTCCGAGCAATATCCCGAGAGTGACAAAAAAAGAGCCCCAGCCTGCAATCTGAAGCAAGCGACGACGTGAGATGTCAGTGTTATTAATGTCTGTAGTCATTTAACTCTTAACTCATAACTCTCCTTAAACCTTCACAATATTCACAGGCACCATCCGGTCCCACTCAGCAAGCTTCGGGTCAGCCTTTTCGCTCGTCACCATATTAGGCGTTGACTCAGTCTTCGGATAAAGAGACATGACATCCACAACACCCGGAGCGGTCAATCCATTTACCTTTGCTACCGCCTTCATACTTCCGTTTCTGGAATTAAGCGCAACCCAGTCTCCGCTTTTCACGCCTATCGTCCTTGCGTCTTTGGGATTAATGCTTACAGTCTGCTCAGGCAGTCTCTCGTAAAGATTCGGGGTCAACGGCACATTAAGCCCGTTATTGTAAAAGTTATATCCGGTGTTCCAGATTTCGTTTGCCCGGTGCATAATCATCCAGAGCGGATACTCATTTGTAATCTTGTCTCTCAAAGGATGATTGAAAGGGTCAAAATCAGCAAGCGCCTTTACTGGTTCAAGATGCGCCTTGCCGTCGTCATGTTTAAAGCGCCTTCCCATGACTTCTTCTGTCTCAGGAGAATAAAGCCGTGATATGCTTCTGCGGTTTTTGTAAGGAAACTGAATGCCGTTTGTGCCTGACTTCATGAGATCCTTCCATTCAATTTCTGAAATATCGCTGGTAAATGAGCCTTTTGTCTGCGCCCTCACCTCGTCATAAATCTCCTGTTCGTTTTTCCAGTCATATCCGCTCAGACCCATTCGCTTTGCCAACTGAGCAACAATCCACCAGTCAGGCTTTGCATCTCCGGGGGCTTCCATAAAGCCCTGCTGAATGTGAAGCCTTCTGTCTTCGCTTGCCTGTATAGTGTTCCATTCTCCCCATGTGGCAGCAGGGAAGACCACATCTGCAGCCGCTGTCGTGTCTGTGGGATAAATCTCATTCACGACAAGAAACATCTTATCAATCTGAGGCTTATACTTGCTCAGGTTGGGAAGCTGTATGTAAATGTTGCTGATGTACGCCCATAGCGACTTTATTTCACCTTTATCAATCTTCTCGCAGATGCTTCTCATGGAACTTGCGCCGTTTGGAGCGGGCGGGTCCGCCCAGGTCCCTCTCGGATGTCCTCCGGCTCTGGATGTGCATGCGCCCGGCTTCCCAGCATTGCCGAGGATAATCCCCATAGCGCTGTACGCAACTTCGTTTTCATATCCAACCACCTGATGCATAATTCCTTTTTCAAAGAGCACCATTGTCTGCCCTTTATGCTTTGCAAGCATCTCAGCGGCTGCTATGATCTTTGCGGCGGGAATGCCGGTAATCTTTTCAGCATTGTCAGGAGCAAATCTGCTGTTCAATACAGTTTGCTTGAGCGTATCAAACCCTGTTGTGTGCCTTTGCACAAAGTCTTTGTCGTACAAATCATGCATAACAAGCACATGCATCAAAGACGCTCCGAGTATTGCATCTGTGCCCGGTTTTATCTGGAGGAAAAGACCGCCGCTTTTTTCAGCGTCTTCAGCCATCTGAATCCTTCTCGGGTCCACCAGTATCATTTTGATATCACCCTTGTTCATGCCGCCCGTAGAAAGCGCCTGATAATACCAGGACGAACCCGTATCCTTTAGATTTTTCCCTGCGCAAAATATGAGTTTGGTTTTTGTAAAATCCTCTGCTGTAAAGGACCTGGTCCCTGCGCCCACCACATCGGCAAGCCCCCAGCTTTCATCGCCCCAGAAAAGATATCCGTTGCCGGCCAGGGTGCTGGACTTAATTCCGGTGAAGAGCCACTTCAGCAATGCGTGCGTATTCTGCAGATAACCCCAGTCCCCGTAAACCGCGCCGATTGCATCAGGACCATATTGATTGATAATTTTCTGGAAATTATCCGCGCAGAATCCAATCGCTTCGTCCCATGAAACTTCTACAAGAGGACTTGTCTTGCCGCCTCGGCGGATCATTGGTTTTTTGAGCCGGATCCTTGTCGGAAGCTTCTCGGAATACAGGCTCTGGGCATTGAAGGCCCCGCGCACCGAGTAGTTTGAACCGCTTGCCACGTCTTTATTGTCCGGCACTATCATTATCAATACGTCTTTGCCGTTCTTTTTTGCCTCAATCGTAAAAATCGGATTAGGCCAGTCGCCCCTCATCTTCTCAACAGGATAAAATTTTGCCTTATCCGGTTTTAGCCCTGTGCCTTTGGGCCAGATATAAACCTTGTATCCGCACATTACATGACAGTAGCGGCAGGCGGTATCATAAGTCTCTGCGTGCGCAGGCGGAAGCTCTGCAAATTCAACCGCCTTGGCTTCCAAAAACTTACCGGCTGCAAAAACAGGCATTCCGTTCATCACGCACGCCCCTGCCGCCGCGGCTGCTGAAACCTTTAATAAATCTCTTCTTGAAAATTCCTTTTCATTGCTCATTTACCTTACCTCCTCGCCGTCAAGCAGATTATTTCTGAGTCCGTAAATAAGACCGGCAACCCCCGCCGCATAAATGTCCCCGTTCTTATCAATCTCCAATGAAATCATCGGCAGATTATTCGGTGCAGGACCTTCAACCACCTTTCCACTCTGTTTCGGATCATAAATGCTTTGATGGCATTCGCAAACCAGCATACCGCTTGCTTGGTCCAGCTCAACAGCGCACCCCAGATGAGTACAAAACATGCTGTACGCAACAATGCCCTTATCAGCGCCGATGCCGCCTTCAACGCTGCATCCCATATTTATAAGGATGTTTTTTCTTCCGGTACATTTTGTTCCTCCTTTAGGTTAATGGATTTTTATTGTCATTCCGGCTTGCCCGGAATCCTTCTATTTCAGTGTGCTAAGAAAGATTCCCGACAAGCGGGAATGACTACAATATTATTCCCCCACGCATCTGCAAAGCTTCCTCAAATACAAAACAAGCGACTTCATCTGTGTCTCAGTAAACGTATTCCCCCATGGCGGCATAAGGGTGGATTTGCCGACAGCCTTGCCTCCGCCGCTGACCGCATCTAAAAGTTCTTTGTCTGTTCTTTTTTTCATAAATCCGCCGTCGGTATGGTTTGCAGGCCGGGGGTCCAGATTTTTTGCATTAAAGCCTTTCCCGTCACCGGCGAGCCCGTGACAGGGAATGCAGTACCACACATAAAGTTCTTCTCCAGCTTTTAAAGAAGTTTTCGGCTCTCCCTGAACGGTGCGTATAGCAATCAAGATAATCAACACAAACAAGCTGCCAAGTAAAATTATTTTTATGATTTTCATTTTGGCGCCTAATAAAAAAGCCCGATTAACTATCCCAAAATTTCGGGACAATATAATCGGGCTTTAATAATCCCGTAATTACGGGAGTTAAAGTAACCTTAGAATTGTGTTATTTAATAATTTCTATCCTTTTGATATTAATCCATGCAATATTGCCTGAAGTAGTTCTAAATGTCACTTCATGATCTTTATCTATCAGCGGATAACCATACTTCTGAAATACTGTCAGCAGTTCTTTTTTGAATTGTTCTTTCAGCCCGCCGGACACGTTGTTTTTAAAAGAAGCATCACTGATTAAATCAGTCCCGTCATGCGGTTTATACTTAGACATTCCTGTATTTATTTCTCCAATCGTATTTCCATTTGCACAGGTATGCGGATTCATAAAATCCTGCCTCCGGATAGGAGGCAGGATTTTATGCCTATCTCATAAAAAACATTTCAATCCGGCCAGACATAAAGCATGTCGCCAAATGAATCTTTCGGCAGACGCGGCCTTGCGTTTATTGAAAGCGGCGCAATTCCCTTTGGACCAAACCACTTCTGATAAATCTTTTCATAAGTCCCGTCCTTAAGCATGTCCTGAAGGATAAAGCTTATCTTATCCCTCCACTTGCTGTCATTCGGCGGAACTCCGATGCCGTAAAGGCCCGGGCTGTACATTGCCCCTCCGACTGCCTCATACTCACCGCCTAAACTGCCTGCAACAGCAGCCATTATCTGCGCATCCTGAGAATATGCGTCAATTTTGCCCTGCTTCAATGCCAAAAAGCCTTCTGCGCTGTTCTGGAATGAAAGCATTGTAGGCTTTGTTTTAGAATATTTTTCAATCTCCTGAGGGGCGGCGATGAACGCGTTTGAACCCTGGTCCACGCCTATCTTTTTACCGCCGAGGTTTTTTATTGCCTTGGCTTTGCCCTTCTTTGCGTAAAATATCTTGCCGGTCCAGAAATAAGGCGGTTCTGCATAATCCATTTGCTCCTCGCGGCTTCTGGTCTGGCTTATATTGGCAAGGGATATATCTATTGAGCCGTTTGCCAAAAACGCAATCCTGGTCTTGTTATCAACCAATACACGCTCAAGCTTTACGCCAAGCCTTTTTGCAAACTCCTCTCCTAAGTCAACATCAAAACCGGTCCAGATGCCCTTGTCATCAATGTAATTCATGGGCGGGGTTGCATTGCCGTGTCCTATGCGGACGACACCCCTATCCTTTACAACCTCAAGGATTGATTTATCCGCTGACATTGCAGAATTTGAGGACAAACACAACACCAACAGCACTGCCAAAACTGCTAAACCATACTTCTTCATGCCTTGAATCTCCTTTCCTAAATTTTATAATCTTACAAGAAATATCTTGTCTGTATTTTTTATAAGCAAGATTAATGCCGTTAAAAAATCTTTAAAATTCAAGGGTATTTAAATGGAAAACAATCAATTGCTGGTCAATAATTGAACAGGGTGATTACTTTTTGAACAAATCTTAAAACAGCACAAGTAATTCCCAATTTGTTGTCATTCCTCCCGAAATTTCGGGATCGGGAATCATTTCGGAAAGATTCCGGACAAGCCGGAATGACAATCACTGAATATTTAATCATTTTTTAACTGGACAGTAATGACAATTAATATTTACTCAGAATCCTGCTTGCTCAGTTTTTCTCTGAGGGTATTTCTTGATATGCCGAGTAACTTCGCAGCCATGACTTGATTGTTCTTTGTAAGCTCAAGCGCCTTCTTAACCATCAGATGCTCAAAATTTGCCACTGCTTCTTTATAGATGTCCATGCCGCCTTTAAGCAGAAGTTCACCTGCGACATCAGCAAGCGTCTTTTCAATATCAACTGCCTTTTCACCGGAGAGCTTCAGTTGCGACAGCCATTCACATTCTTCAGAGGAAAGAATCCCGAAAGGCCTGGACTGGCACAAGAGCATGCCGCGCTGGATAATGCTTTGAAGCTCTCTTACATTTCCATGCCAGTAATAGCCTTTAAATTCTTTAAGCAGTTCAGGCGAGATTCCTTTAATGTCCTTGCCGAGTTCCTTGTTGAATTTCCTTATGAAATATTGAATCAGCTCTTCTATATCTTCTTTTCTCTCCCTCAGCGGCGGGGCATCTATGCTTACAACATTCAGACGCCAGTAAAGATCATCCCTGAACTTCCCCATGCTTATCAGGGATTCAAGGTTTTTGTTTGTGGCGGCAATTATTCTGACATCTGTTTTAATCAGTTCTTTTCCACCGAGCCTCTGGGAACAGCCGTCCTGAAGTATCCTAAGCAGTTTGGACTGAAGTGACAGGGGCATATCCCCGATTTCATCAAGAAACATCGTGCCTCCGTCGCACTGCTCAAACTTGCCGATTTTTCTGTTGTCAGCGCCTGTAAAAGCCCCTTTTTCATATCCAAAGAGCTCGCTTTCAAGAAGCGTCTCAGGTATAGCCGCGCAATTAACCGGCAAAAAAGGTTTATTAACACGCTTGCTGTGCTGATAAATAGCCCTTGCTATCAGTTCCTTGCCCGTGCCTGTCTCTCCCCTTAAAAGTACTGTAACATCGCTCTCAGCCACCTGCCCGATCTTTTTAAATATCTCAAGCATAGCCGGGCTTTTGCCTATAATCCTGTCGCCTTCTTCAGAGGCCCCCTCAAAAGTCACAGGCAAAGACATCTTCCCTGCTGTGATAGCTTCCTGCACCAGCGCAATCAGCCGCGCGTTATCAACCGGCTTGGTGAAATAATCATATGCGCCGTACTTCATCGCCTTTATTGCCTTCTCAGAGGTGCTGTTTGCTGTCATAATTATTACAGTGAGGTTTGGGCTGCGAGCCTTCAGCCTTTTAAGCGTCTCAAGCCCGTCAATATCAGGCATTGTCACATCCATAATAACGAGGTTCGGATGCTCCTTGCCCGCCTTCTCAATCGCCTCATGCCCGCTCAAGGCCGTAATGACATCATAGCCATGCCGTGAGAGAATTCTCTTAAACGAGTAACAAACCCCTTTCTCATCATCAACTACAAGTATCTTTTCCATTACTGCCCCTTTCTAATTTTAGCAAAAGACATAAATGCCTTTTGTACTTTCGCTATGTTCTCGTCATCCCGCTTTCGGCAGTTTTACCGTAAACACCGTCCCGGTCCCTTCCCGGCTGTCAAAAAACAACTTGCCTCCGTGCTCCTTGATTATATTATAGGCTATTGAAAGCCCCAGCCCGGTGCCGGCTGCCTTTGTCGTAAAAAACGGGTCAAAGACCTTTGACTTGATATTGGCCGGTATGCCTGTGCCTTTGTCCCAAACCATTATCTCAATAAAATTACCCTCTGACTTGCCTGAAATCTTTATATCGCCTCCATCAGGCATTGCCTCAATGGCATTAATAACGAGGTTCAAAAAGACCTGTTCAATAAGCGCCCGGTCTGCTTTTATCGCCGGAAGATTTTCCGCAATTTCCTGGTGCACTAAAATATTTTTGCTTTTAAGATTAAATGTGGCAAGCGACAGGACATGTTCAATCATGGCTTTCATATCAATCTCAGATGTATGCATGTCCTTCTGTTTAACAAATCCGAGGAACCTTGTGAGGATATTGTCTATTTTCTCTATTTCACTATGTATCACTTCTGCATCTTCTTTTGTCATGTCGGGCTGTTCTTTGAATGCCTGAAAAAGCATCTTAAGTGTGGTAATGGGATTTTTAAGCTCATGCGCAAGGCCTGCTGAAATCTGCCCGATGGAAGAAAGCTTCTCTGCCTGAAGCAGGTGCGTGTATGTGTATGCTTCTTCCATTTTTTTCCTTGCCGACATCAGTTCCAGTGACAGCCTGTTAAAGCTGTATGAAAGATATCCAATTTCATCGCTGGATTGAACCTCCAGTTTCTTGTCAAATTCTCCCCTGCCGAGCCCTTTTGTAAATTCCACAAACCTGTTCAAAGGCTGTGTAATCAGGCGGCTCATAAAAATTGAGGCGATTACAGCCAAGAAAATCACGAACATTATAATCGGAACAGTTATATTTCTCATTTTTGAAAGCGTGGATTTTAAGCTGTCCTCCCTGATGCCGATATGAAGCTCTGACTTTGTATTATTTATAACGCTGACTCCCACATCGCGTACATAGCCTTTTTCAGTGTCAAGGATTTGGATATTGACCGCCTTATTGTCAAGCGGATTCCATGAAAGGACGTCAGGGGGGAAACCGTCTTTAAACGTGTGTGCAAACAAGCGGCCGTCGCCGTCCGTAACAAATATATATTCCAAATCATTTTCTTTGCTCATAACCTCATTCAGCGCCAGAGTTGTCTGAAAATAATCGTTCAACGGAACATAGTTTGCAATTCTCTCTGAAAGATTGCCTGCAACGGACTTTGCCTTTTTTTCAAGTTCATCCCTGAAGGCATTGATGATTACGCCCCTGATAGAGAGCGTGATAAGGAATCCGACCGTCAGAACCGCTGCTGTTGTTAAAATAATTATTTTTGTTCTCAGCTTCATTTCAGCAGTCCATACCTCCGCGCAAGAACCGCAACTTTGTAAAATTCCGATTCATTTATGCTGATAAAACCGAGCGGCATTTCCGTCTGGTTCCAGTCAACAAGCTTGTCTTTATGTTTCCCCTCCGGCTCCAAGACAAGGAGTGCAGACCTGACAGCCTTAACCGTCTCAGCGTCCACGGCGCTGTTATATGCAATGATACTGCTCGGATAAGGTTCGGAAATTTTTAAAATCCTTATCTTCCCTTCACGCTCAAGCCGCCTTGCAAGCGCATCCTGTATCCCCCCTGCTTCGTACTCGCCATTTAATACAACTCCGACCGTGCTCATATGTGAATCCGTATGAATATAAGAACTCATATCCCTGAGAGTGATGCCTTCGTCTTCCAGCATCTTTCTCGGTATGAGATGCCCCTGCGTTGACATCTTTGGCCCAAAGGCAAACGGCTTGCCCTTCAGGTCCTTTATGCTGCGGATACTGCCTCCGGGTCTTGTGAAGATAACCGCATAATATCTCGGGTCTCCCTCCTTATTAACTCCGCTTGCAAGATATCTAATCCCGTTCCCGTATTTTTCCCTGCCGGCTGCGTAACTAAGCGGGCCGATGGCTGCAAAGTGTGTAATGCCTTTGCCGAGATTATCAACTGTATCTTCATATTTTTCAGTGAATTTTATGCTGAAACGCTTTCCTGCGGCATTTTGAAGATATTCAAGAAACGGGCTGTAAATCCTTACGTCTTCTTTTGGGTCCAGCCTGAGGTCAAACCCGAATTTCAGGGTGTTTTTCTCAATGTCGTTTACATCTACGGAGCTCTCAACCGCCCTCTTAAGAAGGCTTACTTTTTTAGGCGTCTCCTGACGCACGCATCCGGAGAATATTAAAAAAAACACTGCGGAGAAACCAAAGAAGAACTTGATGAAAAACTTTGTAGAGATTTTAAATGGCATTATTTTAATGATATTATAGATACTTACAGATAAGCAAGTGAAGAACCCTGCGGCAGAGACCGCAGGGCGTCCATTATTTGAATGTTTATTTTTTGGTGTCATTCCCGCAAGCGAAGCGCGTCGGGAATCCTTCCGGAAAGTCGGTACGACTCGTTCCGAGATTCCGGACAAGCCGGAATGACAGAAATTTGGAACTGTGGCAGAGACCACAGGGTATAATTACAATCAATGAAGGCAGTATTATGTTGCTACAGGTTCAGATTTGCATGCAGACCTTAATATGTTATATTTATAAATGACAAGAAAGGAGGGATAATAATGGTTTTAACAAAAACATCACTTGCAGATATGCTTATAAAATATATCAACAGAAAAATAGATTTATTAAGTCTTGTGGACTGGGCAGAGGAAATGATTAGAGAATCTGATTTTAAAAACAGCAGTTTTGACCTCATAAGGGATATTCTTGCCCGGATTGGCGTTGCAGACGTCCGTGAATTCGGTCTTACATGGGACGATTGTTACAACTACCTGCATAAACTCGGATATGATGTGAAAATAGAATTAGTGAAAGTGTAGTTAACTAAATACTACGGTTTATGAAAATAAAAAGGGAAGCCCTATCTTAAAAGACAGGGCTTCCCTTTAACTTTCTTCTATTCAGCTTTATTGAATAGTTATTGCCCTCGCCTTGTTATTATTATTCTCATTAGACTCGGAGACAACCCTGCCAGCATCTGCCCTGCTTATGATGTAGTAAGTTCCGGCAGTCGTGCCTGAAGGAATAGTCACACGGGCGCGCCCACGGCTCGTAGCGCCGGAAGCAAGTGATGGTATGCTCCTGCTACCAAGAAGAGTATCGCCTGCTTCATATGTTGCGTTCGTGGAGAGATAGTATTTAGTGGTTGATGCTCCTGCCGAAGCAGTGCCCTGATTTTTTGTTGTTTCGGATATTGTGATTGCCTGCCCTGCAGTTGCTGTTGATGGGACTACTAAGGCAGAGATAACAAGGTCAGGCATACAGCCTTCGTCTATCTGTCCATCACAGTCATTATCCAACCCATCGCAGACCTCAAGAGCACCGGGATAGATACCTGAATCAAAAGGCGCACAGTCATTCACAGTCAAAGAGCCGTCGCCGTCATCATCAGCGTCCCTGTAATTCAGCACGCCATCTGCATCAAAGTCACTGCTTCCCTCAGACAAATCCGAAATCCCATCATTGTCGCTGTCAGTGTCCAAGGCATCTATTGTCCCGTCGCTATCCGTATCAATAGGACTGCCTCCATCAGTTTCATCAAAATCACCTATGCCGTCACCATCGCTATCAGGTGATGACGGATTCGTGCCAAGCAACTGCTCAAGGCTGTTACTTAAACCATCGCCGTCATCATCTATCCCGCCGCGCACGCACCGCACGTAGTAGTTACCGTGCTTATGTCTGCTGCCGACATAGCCATAGTAGAAGTCCACGGTCCACGCGTAGCTCGGATGGCCGGCGAAGGTAGTAGACGACCAGTAAAAGAACGCATACACATCCGGGAAGAATGAGGTATCTATTGCAGGACCAAATCTTGTATCGTCTGTTAATGACTCAAGTTCCTTGATATTCGGGAGTCTCCAATCTGAATTGACGCCAAGGTTCAGCCCTTCACAGTACGAAAGTGCTGAACCCCATGACATATATCCCGGCTCGCCCTGCTGCCACACAAGACCTGTCTTGTTGTCAGTTACTGTTCCATTGCCGTTGTCTGTAAAACCCTGCTCAGGATACTGTCCGCTGCGCACGCACCGCACGTAGTAGCTATTGGTCTTATTGTGGCTGGAGACATTGCCACCGTAGAAGTGCACGGCCCACGCGTAGTTCGGATAGTAGGCGAGGGTAGTAGACGACCAGTAAAGGAACAATTTTGTATTCGGGAAATAAGTACTCTTAATCGTCGGGCCAGGATATGGGATTGAATAATCCACAATGCTTATCAGTTCCTTCTTTGCCGGAAGACGCCAGTCTGAATAACCGCCAAGCACAAGGCTGCCGCAAATGTCTGTTGAACTTGGGTTGTATGATGAATCATATGTGCCTGATGCCTGATACCAGTTATAGGTCACGGCTGTCCCGCTGCAAGTAGTGTCATTAGTCTGACCCACACTGCACTTCTGCCACATAAAGCCCGTGTTGTTGTCTGTTACCGTGCCGTTGCCGTTGTCCGTATAACTCATAGGGTTAATATTATATACGCCGTCCTGCCCTGTGCCTGCGCATGCGATTTCAACACCTGCTGTGTCATAGAACTTCGTCTGTC
>JACQZD010000043.1 GCA_016207865.1 Nitrospirota bacterium | reverse complement strand
CCTATAACAGACGAGGTATAAGCAGTTCCTGTCTTGTAATATGCGGCATAAAGATAACTGTTCCCTCCGAGATAACATACATCATCAGAAGGCACATATGTAGTCCAGAAGGTTATGCCTCCCAGCACCCCTGGTTTATACAGCGACCTTTCGCCGGCGCGTGAGAAGTTCAGATACCAGCCGTTTTTATTTGCGTCATCCAGCGCTGTTTCAAGTCCGCTGAATGTGCTTGCTTCGGCTGTGCCTGTCACAACTGCGCTGGTAGAGACCTGCACATTTGTCGCATTAAATAAAGTGCTCGTCAAAATCGGATCATACTGGCTTGCGCAGGAGGCATTTATCCACGGCTGGCATTTGTCCTTGATGCCATAAAAGCTCCAGCTTTCTGTGCCGTCAAGGGTGTTGTCATCAACATCAAAAAATCTGCCCGTGCCGAAATAGACCCATAGATTAGCCTTGTCGTCAAGACTTGCCGCCGAGGCGGAAGTTACCGGCTGTGCCGCATCGTACAGCGTGGAGATTCCCCAGTTTGCCGTATCAGAATCGCCCAAATTTGTTATAATCCTGTACATCTTCCCTTTCCAGTTTGAACTTGTGCATACTGCGCCTGTCTGGCAGTAGGTATCTCCCATGTATATGACATCAACCTTATCGTTCAGGTTCACATCAACTGTTATGGGGTCTGCCATAAAAGAATAATTATCCGTTAAAGTAAAGGTCCTGGATACTTCGCCTGTAAAGAGATTTACAATATAAATGTTTGCATACCGGTCGCTTGCTCCTTTATACGAGTCCGTGCCTGCATCAGGGCCTGACCCCATTACTGTATACCACGTGCCGGCCGCAGTCATATCCGCGCCGACCCTGAGCACAGCCGGGTAAACCGTTGTGAGTCCCAGGTCATAGCTGCCGCTCGGATATGAACTTGAAGTAACAGGAAGCGTCCACAGCAAAACAGGGTTTAAGGGATCTGTTATATCCAGCGCAAAATAAGCAGAGCGGAAGGTCCTCTGAGCCGTCCATGTGGAGTCCTGAAAAGCAATGTCCCTTCCTCCAAAACGCATGCCTCCGATAAGAACAGTTCCCCATCCGTACGGGTGAATACAGCCTGAGGCGCCTTTGCTTACAGCGCATACAAGCTCCTCCGTAAAAATCCTTGCATCCACCACCTTGGGCTTAAGGTCCACATAATAGACATGCGTATAATCATCATCAGTGAGCCACTTCAGATGCGGCAGGAGACTCTGCGGTATAAACCCCCATAATTCATCCCCTATTCCATAGCTTGATGAATCGGAAAAAGTGCCGCCGGAATAATTCTTCCAGAATTTCAGGTTCGTTGCGTCGTAAAACCCGCCATTGAAGGCGTGAAGCATGCCGTCATTGGCGCCGGCATATACGACATGCCGCCGGTTTTTGTTGTTGCTGACAAACTGCGCATACGTTGAGTCGCTGTAAAGAAGCGAATAATTTTCAGCAGGACGCGCAACTGCCACCGGAGTTGAATAAACTATATCGCCGAGTTTCCAGACTTTGAGGCCCTCGCCGGTGTCAGAGGTATCGCCGTCGCCGTTGAGGTCTACGGTAATCTTTCTCGGCCTGTACTCATACGTAGTGGAATTCACTATTGGATCGTCTTCTCCGCTGATATATTTTACGACCGCCTCTGCCTCGTCGTCAGACGCGGCCATCAGAAACGGCCTGAGGGTAGCCCTATTGGAAGCTGAAAAATCTATCATATTTGTGCCGTCAACTGTTGTTTTGATAGTTCTGGGGCTTGAAGACAGGTCCCTGGACCATAAAATCCTGCCTCCTTCCCAGATTTTTTCCTGTTAGGCACAACCGAGTCGTCATAAAACATCAGTACAATTTTATCCGTGGATGTACAGCCGGCAGGGTCCCCGCTGCTGTAGCAGAGCCTCTTGTCTTCGTCAGTATCCTCGCGCATGTTGCCGTACTTATCAACAAAAAGCCCATGCAGATAGCCTATCCACTTTATCTCCGTGGCACCTTCCAGCTTGCTCGGCAGAAAATACGCCTGATAAACCGCTCCTTCACCTTCCCCTGTTGTCGCAAGCACAGACGCAGACGTGCCCGATGCCGTCCTTCTCATGATATCTGTCAAGGCCTTGTTAAGCTCGCTTTCAAGCGCTGCGCCTTCCTGCGCCTCAAAATATGTGTCAGGCACACCGTCTTTGTCCCGGTCCCATTCAGAGCAGGAGGCATTTGCAGATGCCGTTCCGCATGTGCTGTCGGTAAACGGTTTGCCGTCTCCGCTATAATCATCAAATCCTCCGTATTTAGCCGCCTTCTGAAGCAGGGTTCTGCCTATAGGAGAGTCGTCAAAGGCATATACTGTATATGTGGTGATATTCTGGTCGCCGGTGATATTGCTTCTGATATCATTGACATGCGAATAAAAAGATACTGCCTCCAGATAATATGTCCCTGCCATGCTGTTGGCGCTTGTGCTCCACTGGCTTGAGTATCCTTCATTTACCGCAATGCTGTCCATGTAAGTCCTGACGGAGAAATTGCTGTCCGTAATTGTTGACCCCCAATACGAACCCGGGATATTGCGGTCCTGAGTTGATTCCCCGTCCGTCAAGAATAATACAAAGTTATCCTGACAGCTTATGCCGCCTTCCATGGGGTCAAAAGCCGTGCTGTAAGTGCCGCTGGCATATGCCTTGTTGCCGTTTTGGAAAAATCTTAAGGCCTCATACATGCTTTCGCCGAGAGGCGTCCAGGTGCTGGGGTCTGTATTGGATATATCCGTAACAAGACTGGTAATGTCAGTGCCGACTTTTTTCGCCACATAACCGCCTTCATCATTGTTAAAAAACATCAATCCGAATCTCATCTCGTCTATGTTGTCGTGGAGTAAACCCGTCGGGACTGTAGAGCCGACCTGCACTCTCACATTATATGTGCTTCCGCTTGTACAGCTTGAAGTTGAACACACCCTTATCTGCTCATAGCTTGCCCCGCTGGATACTTTATAATATTGGGTATTAATTTTTTTCCAGAAATCCCGGTCCGGGTTCTCAGCGGCAATTAAATAGTTGACTTGAGCCTGGGAGCGCGGGGTGGCCTTGCCTCCGACGAGGACCTTTCTCACAACGTCCACTCTCCGCATAGCAACCCAGTTCAGAAAATTACCGCTCCACGTGCCTGCGGTATCCGCATAGAAAAAGCCTCCGCCGGTGGAATCATAGCTATACTGCGACGATGAATTAAAATACCCGTAATATGTGGCGCTTGAAATATAGCTGTCATCCGCGTTTGAACTGCTCCCGCCCTTGCCCGCGGTCTTATATGCAAATTCATACATACTGCCGGAATTGTCAACGACCAAAAGCACATTCGGCTTTACCCCTGACAGTTGTATAAACGGTGGGTATGCGGTGTAATCATCAATCACAGGCACACAGCTTGCAGTGCCTGTCACATCCAAAGAAAATGTCTGCGTCCTGGAGACGCCGTTATTGTCCGTAAGCTTAACTGTAAATGTTGAGGAGCCTGAAGTTGTAGGAGTTCCTGATATCGTGGTAGAAGGAGAACCCGAGGCGCTTAAAGAAAGCCCTGCGGGCAGGCTGCCGGCAGACAATCCCCATGAATACGGTTGAGTGCCGCCGCTTCCGGTTAATGTCGCTGAATAACTTGTGCATACAGTTGCAGATAAAGGACTGAGGTCCACCGTATCAAGCGCAAGGTCGCTTAAACGGATAGTAAGCGTAAAGGCCTTTGAGGTGCTGTCAGTGCCGTTTGTTAAATAAACCGTGAAAGAATAGGCGCCTCCTGCCGTAGGAGTCCCGGAAAGTGTGGTGGACGGTGTTCCTGACGATGCCAGTGAAAGTCCAGGGGGCAGTCCGTCAGATACCGACCAAGTGTATGTCCCGGTCCCTGAACCGGTTATCGCGGCGGAATATGCCGTGCCTTCGGTTCCGTCTGTAAGCGGCGATGTAGTGGTAATCTGAATGGTGCTTGCAATATCCACTGTAAATTCCTGGTCATCAGTACTGCTGAGGCCGTCTGTTACCCTCACTGTAAATGTATATGTGCCGGCAGTTGTAGGCGTTCCTGAAATGGTGGTAGAGGGTGTGCCCGAAGCGCCTAAAGAAAGCCCTGCAGGCAGACTGCCTGACGATATGGACCATGTATATGAACCCGAGCCGCCTGTTGCAGTTATAGAAGTTGTTGTATAAGCTGTCCCTAAAATCCCGTCTGGAAGGCTTGTTGTCGTAATTGTAAGCGCAGGCGGAGAACTTATTGTAATCTTGTACCAGCCGGATTTGGTAGAGCTGCAGCCGCTGCGTTCCACCTGAAATTTCATTCTGTATGTGCCCGTAGTTGTCGGTGTTCCTGAGATAGTAAGAATGCTGTTATTAGTCCCGCCTGTTGATGTTGTCAGTCCGGGCGGCAAAGTGCCGGAGGGCTGGGACCATGTATATGAGCCGCTGCCGCAGCTTCCGCCTGCGGTTATGGTGTCGCTGTAAGAGCTTCCCTGTGTGCCTGAAGTGAGGGCAACGGCGTTGCTCTGACTTGAACCGCCCGAAGGCGTCATTGTCGGAGCGGCAGCCCATGAGTTATCAGGGGCAAAAAGAAGCATCAAACCAGAACAGATAACCAGAAGGATTAATAAAGTTTTATTGATGTGTCTTATCGTTTTCAATTTCTTAGTGCCTCCTTCTGAATATTTTTATCTCTATAATTTCTCCTTTGTCCGTTTTATAGAGGATTTCCTCCGCCCCTTTTAGTGTTTTTAAATCTTTAGTCAGAACCTCGTCAGAAATATCCCTAATAATTACAGAATCAGATACGTAGTGCCTCCTGCCGCCAATGCCTACGGAATTCTCATTAACACTTGTAATGGTCCCTTTTTTCCATCCATCCTTGCCTGTTGACTTGGAAAATGCAGGCAGCGCCAATGCCAGCAGCATTAAACTTATAATTACAATTTTAAAGATTCTCTTGCACATTTCCCGCCTCCTTCGGCGCTATAAAAAAATGAATTTTACACGCCTATCTTGTAATATATCTATACACGGTATATACTGAGTTCTCCGAACCGACACTGCCCTGTCCGACAGAAGTCACTGCATAATAAATGCTTGCCCCGCCTCCGGAAGCGCTTTTGCCAAGCCCCTCATAACCTGATGCAAACTCTACCGCACTGCCTGCAGAGAAAGCGGCATAAAGGTAATCAACATCTATGGAAACCGTAATTGCTGAAGAGCCGCTTCCCATGGTAAATTGTATATCCGGGGCAGGATTTGTGCAAGTCGGAGACGATGCAGGACAATCACCGCCGTCTCCGCCGTTAATCTCATCCAAAAAGTCGGTGCTGTCCGGCACCAGCGAAGAATAATTTGAGTCCACACTGCTGTAAAAAGCCGTGTTATCAATGACAGCGGCGCATATGTATGCCCCGCTGTCCGCGCCGGCAAAATTAATCTCTTTCAATCTCTGATTGCCGGCAATTATAACGTTGGTCGTGGATGTTGAAAGCGCTGTTATGCCGACCACAGTTGCCACAAGCAAAAGCAGGAGGCTCACAATAAGGACAATGCCTTTTTCAGAATTCAGCGCACAGCCTCCGGAGCGCAGACTTTGTTTTTGCTCCTTATAGTCTGTGTTCTGTGTTCTGTATTCTGTTGTCCGGTAACCCTCTGAAGGTCGCTTCCGCTGATCTGATAGACAATACTCTCAACCAAATATACCAGCCTGCCGGAAGGAAACGGCTTGTTTATTCCCCTGTCAAGGGTCAAGGCAGATGAAGAAGAGCAATTTCCAGACTGCAGGGTGCAGCTATTTATCTGAGCGAAGTCCAGCCCGTCAAGGCTCAAGTATCTCCTGTCAGTCGTGTTAAAGTAAGTTGTGCCTGTATAGCCTATACTGATGGTTGTTCCTCCTATAACGGCGTCTGCGCTCAGAGCTGCAATCCTGTTGAACCCTGCAAGAAGGGTAATGGAATCGCTGTTGTTCGGTCCTGCCGCATCACTTATGGTAACCGCTCCGGTGCTGCCGTTTATGGAGGGATTCTCAGCAGCCGGATATCCGAAACCGGCGTTTCTTATATCATTGGCCATCATGTCAAAAGCAATTTTTGAAGATACCTGCGTCTCTGACAGTTGGTCCTGAGATACAAACGAGCGCTGTTGAACGATAAAAGACGTGTAAACCGCCGCAGTCGCAAGGGCCGTTATGACAAGCGCGAGGAGTAATTCAGTCAGGGTAAACCCACCAGAGCTGCAACTCATAACTCTTAACTCATAACTCATCACTTTCTTTTTCATGACCTCACCTTCACCCCTGTCATTATTATTGAATGTACGGCTCCTTTTGCGGTCCAGCTTATAGTAACCGTAATGGTCTTCATGTTCGCTGCTGGGGTATTGTCCGTTACGGTCCAGGTCCTCGTATAAATCAGCGGGCCTGTTGTCTGTCCGCGCTCATCTGTGATATTGGCGCTGTCCGCGCCCACTGCCAGCCCGTCTGACACATCTGTAGAGTCCGGGTGACTGCCGGACAGCAGGGCATTATCAGTGTTTAACGACGTATACTCAAGGGTCCTGAGTTTTTCAAGTATATCCTGTCCCAGCGTCGTTGAAACAGCCATTTCCCTGCCGAACATCCCCCCGCTTATTGACGTTACCTGCATTAAGGCAACACCCAGCAGTCCGATTGAAAGAATTGTCAGCGCTATTAAAACCTCAATTAAAGTAAGACCCTTATTCCTTAACTTTAAACTTTGAACTTTGAACTTTGAACTTTTCATCTTCATCTTATCTCCATCCATGTCGTAACTGTTGAGATGTCTTTGTCACCATTCCATTTCCACAAATTCATACTGCCCGAGGTATTGCTTATCTGCGCACAGTAGCTGTAACCGCGCGCCGTCTGCTGGAAATAAACCGAACCCGTGACCGCAGCCGACCCGTCAGAATTAAAACTGGCGCGCGCTGCGCCGCCGCTCATACTTATGCCTGATGAAGGGATTACGGCGCCGGCCGGCCCGTTAGGCGGAGTGGTTCCGGTACCATAGCCGAAGACGATGTTGTCCCCGCAATTGTCCAGGTTCACTACCCTTACACAATCAGGCACGCCGTCTCCGTCTGCATCTGTATCCCCTTCAGGAAGCCTGTCGCCGTCAGTATCTTTGCAAACGCCGAACGTATCATTATTTGCAGTGGTAAGCGCATTGTCTCCGTCAGCGTCAAAGCCTATCAAATACCTTTCGTTTGAAGCATCAAATACTATCAGATATGCCCTGTTTTCATTTATTGCCATAGCCCTTGCAATCCTCATATTTTGAATCAGGTCTGTTGCGCACAACCTCAAGTTGTAATTTGACCTGAACCTTCCGATCTGGGGGGCCGTAAAAAGAGCTATTATTGCAATTATAGCAACAGCGACTATGAGTTCAATCAATGTTACTCCATTACTTCCTGTGATAGTCCTTCTGTATCCCCTTATTGCCGTCAGCATTTCCAGCCTTCCCTCCATTACCTGAATATGCAAAAAAACTGCCGATAACAAATAGCCTGATTTTACAATAAGATAGTTAAATTTTTAATGCGTCCCTATGTAATGTTTTACATATTTATTGTGTAATCCATTACATAATTATATCATTAAAGATGTCCGGTTCAAAAACAAGTATAATTTTTTATATTGTATAATACAATTTATGGACCCCGGATTATTAGCCTCTGATGCAATTGAACAAACCCTGAAAAGCGGCTGTGACACAGCCGAAGTTTTTATAAAAACCTCCAAAAGACTGTCCGTTGAGGTCAA
Source organism: Nitrospirota bacterium (assembly GCA_016207865.1). Lineage (GTDB taxonomy): Bacteria > Nitrospirota > Thermodesulfovibrionia > UBA6902 > DSMQ01 > JACRGX01. Next base: position 6,048 of record JACQZD010000043.1, on the reverse strand, counting down.
GGATAAAGCTGTTGAGGCGCTTGAAGCCGCCAATGACTGCGGCATTGCGGTCAGGGTTTTAAAAAACAGGAAACTTGGTTTTTCATATGTAACAAAACCCGGGGAGCTCCAACAGGCCGTGGAAAAAGCAGTTGAAGGGACCTCATGGACAGAGGCAGACCAATACAATGAAATCCCTCAAAGCAGTGTCAGTGGAGAGTGTTCAGTGTCAGTGCTGGATAAAGAGATTGAACATATCAGCGAAGAAGATGCCATAAAAAAAGCGCTGATGCTGGAGCAGGGCGCTGTAAATTTTGATAAGAGGATAAAAAAGGTTAGAAACGCAATGGCGATTTTCAGCGTTTCCACCACTGCAATACATAATTCCAGAGGTATAAATATTTCATACAAAACGAGTTCTGCCACTGCCCATATTTTGGCGCTGGCAAGCGACGGGCAGGACCATCAGCTCGGCGGGGATTTCGCAGTCAGCAGGAGACTGAGCGATATAGATTTCACATCAACCGGCACAAATGCGTCAAAAATGGCAATAAGCCTTTTGGGTGCAAGGAAGATTTCACCTGTCAAGGCGCCTGTTATACTTGATTCATCAACTGCATTTAATTTCCTCGGCATTTTAAGCGCATCCTTATCCGCAGATGCCGTACAGAAAAAAAGGTCTTTTCTCGCAGGCAGAACCGGAGAGCAAATCATAAGCCCCCTCATTAATGTAATTGACGATGCCCTTATGCCGTGGGGAATCGGCACCAAGCCTGTTGATGATGAAGGCATGCCCGGCTCAAGAAAGACCCTTATCTCCGGAGGCAGGCTCACAGGGTTTATTCATAATACCTATACCGCAAAAAAAGACGGCGCCGCATCAACCGGAAATGCCGTAAGGGGAAGCTTTAAAAGCCTGCCCGGCGTGGATGTGACTAATTTGTATATAGAACCGTACAAAAAGTCAGGAGTAAAAAACAACAATCTTATCAAATCCGTATCCAAGGGAATCTTGGTTCTTGATGCAATGGGCGTGCATACTGCAAACCCGATTTCAGGTGATTTTTCAATAGGCATCTCAGGGCTCTGGATTGAAAACGGCGAGGCAGTGTATCCGGTAAAAGAAGCGCTTATTTCAGGCAATATCCTGGACCTGTTTAAAAAAGTAGAAGGGGTCGGAAGCGACCTCAGGTTTTACGGCAGCATCGGCTCCCCGAGCCTTTTGATAGGGGAAATGGATATAAGCGCGTAAAGACCCGTAATGCGTTAAGCGTAACAGGTTGTAAAAATTCCCACTCAGCAAAGGGGCCTGCCTGTCACTGCCTTCCGGACAGGCAGGCGGTAGGCAGTGATCAAGGGGGTTGTAAAAAACTTACTTAGAGCGCCGTTCTCTTATTCAATCCTCTTGCTAATAAATAGAGTATAAACTGATTCAGGCTTACTCCTTCTTCTTTGGCACGTTCTAAAAGCGCCTTGTGTAAGGATTTAGGTGTTCTCGCAAGAATTTTTCCGCTATAAACATCCTCTGTAGATGGCTTGGGGATTTTTCTGCCTTCTTTCTTCGCAGTCTTCAGCCATAGTTTTTGAGCAATTTTCACTTCTTTTATAGCCTCGTCTTCTGTCTTGCCAAAAGCCGAACACCCTTGAAGGTCAGGGACAATAGCTATAAAACCCTTATCTTCTTCGCTGTAAAACACCTTTATAGGATAGTGCATCTTAACCTCCCTTCATTGTTAGATTATAGTCTTCAATAATTTTCAAAAATTGTCTTACCTGATAAGGTTTCGCCATACCGCTAACGTTCTGAAAATTTAATATTTCATGAATCCCTTTTCTGCCGTATACCTTATGGCTGCCCTTACCACCTTTATATTTAAAACCAAATAACTCTGCTAATCTGCAAATTTCATCAAATCTAACATCCTGCGGATTATTCTTAATCCCAACAAAAAATTTCTCAATCTTGCTCACATAGTATGCTATCATATGTGATAGCATATGTCAACAGTTTGAAAATTTTATTATCTTCTAAACGGGTTGTCTACGCTCTCATTGAGCGTCTAAAGCTTTCTTTACGCATCTACTCGCTTTATATCAGTTGTTAATTGTATTTTTCGGGTTAATGAACCTCCCCGCCGCAGAGACGGCGGGGTATCATAAAAGTAAATCGTGCTTCGTCATTCCCGCTTGTCGGGAATCCTTCCTTAAGAGAGTCGGTACGACTCGTTCCGAGATTCTGGACAAGCCGGAATGACAGAAACAACGAAACCCCACAGCAGAGACTGTGTGGTATTGAAAACTAACTAATAACAAAGAGTTTGGTTAGGGGTTGGAAGGGGGAAATCTTTCTTTACGAAAGGTTCCCCCCTTTGAATAAATCAATTACGGCGTAATCTGCACTGTTGTGCTGGATGCCTTACAGTTGTTTGCCTCGTTGCCTTCAGATACAGTATTTGTGTCATCTGCACAGGCAAGAAGATAATACGTTCCTGCCGGTGTGGTTGTTGGAATAGTTACATTTTTTCTCCCTCTTGAAGTCGCTCCGGCATTTAGCGCAGGCACTGCACGGCCGGGGGTTAAACGAGTATCTGAGGCGCTCTTGCGTCTGTCAAGGGAAAGATAATAACGCGTTGTAGATGCACCTGATGCAATGTTCCCCTGATTTTTAACAGTATCACTGACCTGAAAACTGCTTCCAATTATGGCAGTCGCAGGCGGATTGCTCACGGATGTCTCAACAAGGTCTACTGCCTGACAATTAGAGTCAGCAGAATCTGTCAATCCGTCGCAGTCATTGTCTATAGCATCACTGCATGTTGAATTGCCAAATGGTCCTTCAGTCCCAGGTGTTCCGGGTGTGCAGGTATCTACCGTTGAACCATTCTGACAAATTAACTGCCCTGATGCCTGACATGCGCCTATCCCACAGGTTGTAGTAGTTGGTACATAGCCTTCATCAGGTATTCCATCACAGTTGTTGTCAATTCCGTCGCATTGAGAATCATTTGCGCCGGGGAAGACTGATGAATTATTATCGTCACAGTCAACAGGACCACATGCTCCACCTTCAGCGTAATATCCATCATGGTCATTATCTGTGCATGAATAAATTGTGACTTCAAGCGGGGTATTCCCAGACCAATAAGCACCATAGACTACAAAATCAATTGACTCACCGGCAATCACTGACCTGCTCAACTCAAAGATGCCGGCATTAACGCCCTGCCAGAGCCATGTAGAACCTTGGCGGACACCTACCTGCATGACCCCTCCATCACCACTGAAAAATTGCCCGTCAATATAGTAAAGTCCGTCAGATGGTGCTGTCCAGCGTAATACTGATGGTTCATATGTACTGCTGGGATGCAAGGAGAGTTGGCCTGGAGCAACGTTATAGTGTGATACCTTATCATCATTACGCCAGATAGCAGGTGAAAAATCCCACGAAGCCGGCTCCCGATACCATTGAGGTGAAGAACAACAAATGTTCGTGAATGAACCCGTATAAAGATTGAACGTGCTGAAATCAGTAGGCATCCAGCCATATGACCAGACACCATTCGGATTACCGTTAGTAATACTGAAATCTGCAGTTGGATCATATACCACTGCTCTGGCAATACCAAACATACCATGCAAAAGTAATCCTAACACCATTACTGCAAAGAGTTTCTTTTTCATACCGATTCCTCCTTCTTTTGCAGGAGGCTTGTAAACCTCCTGCTTAAATTTTGCGTTTTAACACACCCCTGCCCCCTCTTGTATAGAGGGGAGTTATATACCTCCCCCACCTCCTTATAAGCCCATGGCTCCTCTACAAGCCATAAGCCTCTTGTTAGAGGGGATTAAATTCCCCCTTAGAAAAGGGGGCGAAGGGGGTTGTAAATCCCCTTACAGTACCTATACCTACCTGCGTTTAAATTTCGCAAGCTAAAGCTTGCGGCTACAATATAAAAACAAAAAGGGCATCCCGACTATTCAGGACGCCCTTTTTAAATCTATTACTCTGCTGATAAAGACTTAAGTCTGTCTGTCTGTCTGTCTGTCTGTCTGTCTGTGCAAGATCAATGCCATATGATTACCTTTTGGGCTACGACTCGCAAAGAATCGTTCTCTCTCTGTCATTGCGGCTTGTCCGCACTCCTTTTTAAGAAAGATTCCGAACAAGTCGGAATGACGGAATTGTACAAATTTACCCCAATTATCTCATCCCAAAGAGGTTTAACCCTTTCAATGAGCCCTTTTTCCTTAGCAGCTATAAGTAATCCCACTGTACCGATTAGCGGTAATCCCATCATCATTGCTACCTTCCTTGCACTCAACTCATCAATAATCACGAGGCTTGATTTCAGCTCTTTAGATAAAATTATTACTTCTGCTTCTCCTTTGTCTAAAGCAGGCATCAGCAGTCCGACATCATTTTGAGCCTTAACTTCTTTCACTTTTATCCATTTGCAACTTTTGAGTTTTTTAACGTCTGCCTTGTTGTATGCAAAAAGCTCCTTTGAAACTTCTCCCGGAATAATAATCTCGCCTGTAATTTCCTGTAATAATTTGAGCTTGTTGATTCTTGAAAAAGCTATTACAGAGGTGGCATCCGAAACAATAATCTTTTTCAAAGAGAAAGCTCCTTCAGCCTCTTTACTCCTTCAAGTTCTTCATCCACAGCAGTAGTGTCATAATCATAAATTACTATGCCTTCAGATGCAAGAAAGTCCATGAATTCAAACCGGTTTATACCGGCAAGCTTTGCCGCCTTACCCATAGACAGGCGTTTGTCTTTGAAATACTGAAGCGCCAGATACCGTCTCATGTCTTCATGAATCCTCCTAATTATTGTAATTATACCCGACTCTTCAAAAAACATGCAAAAAGAAAAGGTAAAGTCCCTTTATATTCCCGTCTTTTTTGTCATTCAAGCCTGCCGGTCTACAGTTCGTAGAGCAGGCAGGCATTACGCATCACGGTCTTTCTTGGTGTTATTAAAAATAGAATTCTTAACGACATTTGCGCCGTCTTTAAAACGCTTAAACAATTTTCTGGCCCATACAAACTCTGTCGCAAGTATTGCAAGCCCTACAAGAATAGTTACAATGCCCTGCAAAAAGGGTAAAAACAGGCCTGCAATACCTATAAGCAAAACAGTAAAACCAACCACAATTCTGACAACCCGTTTTGCCTGCTGAAGGGTTGTTATCGCATGCTTTTTATCTTCATTTATCTGCATGGTTATAGTTAATCACCTTGTGCTGTCATTCTCCGGCTTGACCGGAGAATCCAGTACCTTTATGTTCTGGTTCCCCCGATTTAATCGGGGGAATGTCTGGATTGCCCGATCAAGTCGGGCAATGACATAAATAGAAATCAATTACTTAAAGTTTTGAGGGCATATATGCTAAAATAGCGTTATAGCGTACAGCGTTTATAGCGCTATAGGCTTTATCGCGCAACAAACGCAATAAACGCGATGAACACTGAACGCAAAGAAATACTTGCTACATGCTACTTGACCCTGTCTTCTTATCCTTTTCTACTTCTCACCCTTCTCAAGAAACGGCTTTATAAGGTCTATGGGCAGCGGGAACAGTATCGTTGAATTCTTTTCTGCCGCCACTTCCGTCAGGGTCTGAAGGTATCTTAATTGCAAAGCCATTGGCGTACTGCCTATTATCACTGCCGCATCCGCAAGCTTCTGGGACGCCTGAAACTCGCCCTCGGCATGAATTACCTTGGCCCTTCTTTCCCTTTCCGCCTCTGCCTGCCTTGACATAGCCCTCTGCATCTCAACGGGAAGGTCAACATTTTTCACCTCAACCGCAGTAACCTTAATGCCCCACGGCTCTGTCTGCTGGTCTATAATCTTCTGAAGTTCAATATTAAGCTCATCCCGCTTGGAAAGAAGGTCGTCAAGCTGACTCTGCCCGAGAACGCTCCTAAGAGTGGTCTGCGAAATCTGCGAGGTCGCATAATTATAATCTTCCACCTCGGTTATTGCCTTTGTAGGGTCAATCACCCTGAAATACACAACGGCATTTACCTTAACAGTGACATTGTCCCTTGTAATTATAT
>JACQZD010000050.1 GCA_016207865.1 Nitrospirota bacterium | reverse complement strand
GTGCTTTGAACCTCGTCAAACTCATTGCCGCATACGCCGTCAATCATGCAGAAATGGCTTTTGATAACCTGATTCATGTCAAGCACCGCCTTGCGGATAAACGGATGGTACATGAGTTTCTGCTTCCGCGTGGGAACAAAACCGAATATGTTTTTAAGGCATAAGGTAACGCCTGCCAGTGAATGTGTCTTCATCTTTGCAATATTGATTACATAATCATGCTTAAAGACAGTGGCGTTAAAAGGCATCTCCTTCGTGTGAAAAGGTTTTGGCACAGGCTTCCATACGATATCCGCTGTCCTTATATCCTCAAGATGCACCTTAGGAAATTCTTTGACTAACTGCCTGTAACCGAGTTCCTCAAACGCCTTGACCGTATCACTGCAGGATTCACCAATAGTTATTTTCGGACAGTCATGGAGGCGTTCAAGCACTGCCCTGACAAGCCCTATGTCAATGGTCATTCCCCTTTCAGAAGGCTCGCCGCCGGTAAGATTGGGTTTGATGTAAACCTTTTTCCCCGTTACGCTGAATTTCAAGGCGTCAAGGGCCTCACAGGCTCCCTGATAAGGGTCCTTAGTCTTGGCGAGATAGACGACAGTGGAGTGCATAATATTATTATATCATTTTTCTTGAGATTGCTTCGTCGTCCAGACTGTCATTCTGGCTTGTCCAGAATCTTTCTGAGAAGGATTCCCGACAAGCGGGAATGACAACGAGTGCCGATAATATGCTACAATTCTATCTATGAAATTAGGGTACATCGGACTGGGGAAAATGGGATTTAACATGGTTCAGCGCCTTTTGGAAAAAAACCATACGGTTGTTGTCTTTGACAAAAATAAAGATGCAGTGAAAAAGATTTCAAAACTCGGGGCAAAATCTGCTGATTCCTTAAAATCCCTTGCCTCGGCATTAAAACCGCCGCGCCTTGTCTGGCTCATGGTTCCGCATGGGGCAGTTAATCCTGCACTGAAAGAGCTTATGCCTTTTCTTCAAAAAGGCGACACCGTGATTGACGCCGGGAATTCAAATTACAAAGAGTCCATGCGCCGCGCCATGGAACTGCAAAAAATAGGAATAAATTTTTTGGATGCAGGCGTAAGCGGCGGGCCCTCAGGCGCAAGAAACGGCGCCTGCATCATGGTGGGCGGCAAAAAAGAGCTTTTTAAGAAATATGAAAAATTATTTAAAGACCTTTCCGTAGAAAACGGGTACGGCTATATGGGCAAATCCGGGGCAGGGCATTTCGTGAAAATGGTTCATAACGGCATTGAATACGGCATGATGCAGGCGCTGGCAGAGGGGTTTAGCTTAATGAAAAGCTCGGATTTTAATTTGGATTTAGAGAAAATCGCCGGGCTTTATAACCATAAAAGCGTTATTGAATCCCGCTTAACAGGCTGGCTAAAAGAAGAAAATAAAAAATATGGAAGGGATTTAAAGAAAATTTCAGGCTCGGCGGCTCACAGCGGTGAGGGACTGTGGACCGTTAAAGAGGCTAAAAAACTCGGCATACCTGTGCCTGTCATTAAAGAGGCGCTGAAATTCAGGATTACGTCTCAAAAAAATCCAAGCTATGCAGGGCAGATACTCTCCGCATTGAGAAATCAGTTCTGCGGGCACGAAGTGAAGATAATAAACAAAAAGCTTTGTTAGCCACAGATTTACACTGATTTGCTCAGAGGGAAAAACGTAAAATATCCCAATAAACCCTTACGAACTTTATTAATCGCAGATATACGCAGATTTACACCAAAAAGAACACTGCATAAAATATTTTTTAAAATCTTGTGATAATCTGTGGCTAAATTTTATATTAAACTCATATGAAATCACCTGTAATTAAAGTTTTCCCTGATTTGGAGGCTGTAAGCCATCACGCGGCCTCAATTTTTATAAATCTCTCTGCAAAAAGTATTGCCGAGCACGGGAGATTTGCCGCGGCAATCCCCGGAGGCTCTACGCCAAAAAAACTATTTGAACTCCTTGCCTTAGAAGAGTGCAAAAATAAAATTGACTGGAGCCGCGTGCATTTTTTCTGGACTGATGAACGCTGTGTTCCTGTAGAAGCTAATGAGAGTAATTTCAAACTTGCCTTTGACCTGCTTTTGTCAAAAATCCCCTTGCCTGCTGAAAACATTCACAGGATTAAGGGTGAATTGCCTCCTGAGGATGGCGCGCAGGATTATGAAAAAGCGCTTGAAAATTTCTTTGGAAAATCAGGCCTGCCTGTCTTTGACCTCATAATTTTGGGCCTGGGTAAAGACGGGCACACTGCTTCGCTTTTTCCCGGCTCAGATGCGCTTCAAGAAACAAAAAGAGTTGCTGTTGCTATTCAGCCCGTTAGAAAAAACTTTTCTAACGGGCTGAATCTGGGAAAAATGGGAAACCCGGGAATTCCGCGGATAACCCTGACACTGCCTGTTTTGAATAACGCATCACAGGTAATTTTCCTCGTATCAGGAAGTTCAAAAGCCGATATGATTAAAAAAATACTTGGAACTGCGGCAGGAGGAAAGCACTATCCCGCGGGATTGGTAAAGCCTGTTCATGGGAATCTTTTGTGGCTGATGGATAAGAAAGCAGGGGACAGAATAACGACTTAATTGCAAAATTAGCATTGCAAATTTATCATTTTAAATATCTGACAAATTGAAAATGCTAATTGTTAATTTTTCAATGTTAAATTTATTCTTTGCTCTCCCTCCACACCTCAATCGCAATGTCAGGACACATGACCGCGCAAAGCCCGCAGCCGTTGCATCCGTCAGAATCAGACGGTTGAGCCGGGTAATAGCCCATTGCATTAAAATTCTCACTGAGGACTATCAGGCCTTTGGGGCATGCGGTTATGCAAAAGCCGCAGCCCTTGCATAATTTACCGTCAATTGTAATTTTGCCTTTCATTTTTAAATTCAGGGTTTGTGGGTTCAAGGGAATATTATTGACTCCTGCATAATAAATGTCTTACACATGACTGTCACTCCCGCTTGTCGGGAGTCTTTCTGCAATATAGATTCCGGACAAGCCGGAATAACAGGTTTATCGTTTGCATAGGACATTAGATTTACAGTATTCAATAGCTAAACGTAATTCGCTATCTATTATACGAATAACTAATAACTTATAACAAATTTCTCAGGTTGTTTCAACCCTTGACCCCCTAAACCCTTGGCTCCTTGAACCCTTTTAGTTTTAACATTTCCTTTGCATGTTTTACCGACGCATCCGTGACATTACCACTGAGCATGCGCGCAATCTCTATGGTCCGCTCTTCTTTTTCCAATGCCTTAACTTCTACAACCGTCCGCTGACCTTTAACCTTTTTTTCTATTCTTAAATGACTGTCCCCGTAAGACGCTATCTGGGGCAGATGCGTAATGCAGATTACCTGATGCTTTTTTGAGAGATTTTTTAATTTCTGCCCGACAGTCTCTGCCGCCCTGCCTCCGATGCCCGCGTCTATTTCGTCAAAGATAAGCACCGGGATTTTGTCTCCGCCGCTTAAAATCCCCTTTAGCGCAAGCATAATCCTTGAAAGCTCTCCGCCTGAGGCGACTTTTGACAGGGGTCTTAGTTCCTCTCCGACATTAGTAGATATGAGATAATCTATTTTGTCTATGCCCTTTGGATGTGCCTTAAACCCGTCAAGAGTATCATCCCCGAGTTCAGCAGTCATGTTAATCGAAAATTTTGTATCAGGCATTGAAAGCTCTGCAAGTTCTTTAACTACCGCTGTTTCAATTTTTTTTGCAACGGCCTTCCTTTTTTGGGAAAGAACCCCGGCCTTTTCTGTAAGCTCCTTCTTCAGTCCTTCGCGTTCATCCTTTAGCAATTCCAGCCGTTCCTCTGCATTCTGCATACCGGCAAGCTCTTCCTCCGCCTTTACTTTATACGCAAGTATGCTTTCAATATCGCCCCTGTATTTTTTCTTCAGCCCTTTTATAAACTCAAGCCTCTCCTGAATCACCGCAAGCCTCTCAGGGTCAAAATTAAGGCGCTCTTTATAATCCCTGAGAAAATATGCTGTTTCTTCAAGCAAGGGAAGGGCTTCTTCTGCGGATTTCACAGCGTCAACTGCCCTTGCATCAATATTGGATATCCCCCTGAGAGAGCCGAGTATCCCTGAAAG
>JACQZD010000028.1 GCA_016207865.1 Nitrospirota bacterium | reverse complement strand
AAGGGACAGCTTAGAGTTTTAAGGACAACGCTTATGAATTAATAAGTGAAGAGTTCAGAGTTAAGAGTTATTAAAACATTAACTTTTAACTTTTAATTTTTAACTTTTTAACTTTACCATGGGGGTGATTTAATGGAAATTACAGATATTAAGGCTCAGGAGATCAGTGAGCTGATAAAAAGACAGATAACTGATTTTGAAAAGCGTGTTGATGTGAGCGAAGTAGGCACGGTTGTTAAGGTCGGAGACGGGATTGCAAAAGTCTACGGGCTTGACAAGGCAATGTCGTCTGAACTCCTTGAATTTCCAAATGGAGTTTTTGGCATGGCGCTTAACCTTGAGGAGGATTCTGTCGGCGTAGTTCTTTTCGGAGAGGACACACTTATTAAGGAAGGCGACTTAGTCAAGCGTACCGGCAGGATTATGGAAGTGCCTGTCGGCGATGCCTTGCTGGGAAGAGTTGTAAATGCAATAGGACAGCCGGTTGACGGGAAGGGTCCGATAAATACAAAAGACAAAAGAATGGTTGATGTTGTTGCGCCAGGCATAATTGACAGACAGCCTGTCAGAGAGCCGCTTCAGACAGGACTTAAGGCAATAGATGCAATGATTCCTATAGGAAGAGGGCAGAGGGAGCTCATTATCGGCGACCGCCAGACCGGAAAAACAGCAATAGCCATTGACGCAATAATAAACCAGAAGGGCACAGGCGTTGTGTGCATATATGTCGCAATAGGGCAGAAGCGGTCCAATGTTGTCCGTGTTGTCAAAAAGCTTGAGGAAGAGGGCGCCATGGAACATACAATTATAGTCACCTCTGCCGCAAGTGAGCCGGCCCCGCTTCAGTACATTGCCCCTTACACAGGATGTGCAATCGGTGAATATTTCAGAGACAACGGCAGGCATGCCTTGATAATTTATGACGACTTGAGCAAACAGGCCACCGCATACAGACAGCTTTCGCTCCTGCTCAGAAGGCCGCCGGGACGTGAGGCCTTTCCGGGCGATGTATTTTATCTGCATTCAAGACTCCTTGAAAGGGCGGCAAAGCTCTCTGATAAATTAGGCGGAGGTTCGCTGACAGCCCTTCCTATTATTGAAACGCAGGCAGGCGACGTGTCCGGCTATATTCCTACCAACGTCATCTCCATTACAGACGGACAGATATATCTTGAGCCTGAGCTTTTTTATGCGGGTATAAGGCCTGCGGTTAACGTAGGGCTTTCCGTGAGCCGTGTTGGAGGCGCCGCACAGACAAAGGCTATGAAGCAGGTTGCCGGAACACTCAGGCTGGACCTTGCGCAGTTCAGGGAGCTTGCGGCATTTGCCCAGTTCGGCTCAGACCTTGATAAGTCAACCCTTGCGCAGATAGAGCGCGGCAAGAGAATGGTGGAACTCCTGAAGCAGGACCAGTTTGTCCCGCTTGCGCTTGAAGACCAGATAATCGGTTTGTTTGCAGGCGCTAATGGTTACCTGGATGATATTCCGGTTGAATCAATTAAAAAGTTTGAAGATGAACTGCTCAAATATATGGGTGATGCAAAAGAAGATATTCGGAAGGAGATAAGGGAAAAGAAAGCAGTAGATGATACCCTGAAGGATAAACTTGCAAAATCCATAGATGAATATAAGAAAGGATTACAGAAATAGCAACTATTAACAAATAACAATACACATGGCAACTTTAAGAGACATAAAAAGAAGAATAACCGCCGTTAAGAATACAAAGCAGATTACCAAGGCTATGAAAATGGTGGCTGCTGCAAAGCTCAGAAAAGCCCAGACAAGGATGCTTGAAATGAGGGCTTATGCGGACAAGATGAATTCCGTGATTGCCGGCCTGTCAGGAGAAAGCGAAAGCCTTCACCCATTGCTTACCGTAAGGTCCAGAAAGACCGTTGAGGTAATTGTCATGACGAGCGACAGGGGGTTATGCGGGGCTTTTAATTCCAATATCTTAAAGACAGCGGCAAGGTTTATCGCAGAACTGAAACAGGAGGGATTTAACGTAAGCCTCAATGTGGTGGGCAAAAAAGCCTTTGATTATTTTAAAAGGCGCAATGTGCCTATGCGCAAGACATGGACCGGCTTGTCAGGAAAAGGGATTTATTCCGACGTGCAGAAGGTGGCTGTTGATGTTATTGACAACTATATTAATGAAACAATTGACGAAGTCTTTCTCATTTATAATGAATTCAAAACAGTCATGGCTCAAAAGGTCACAACGGCAAAACTTTTGCCTGTTGCTCCTATGGAGACATCAGGAGAGAAGACTGAAATGCCGGCATCTTTCATATACGAACCCTCGCGTGAGGATATCTTAAACCAGCTTCTTCCCAAAAACATAGAGGTGCAGGTTTACAGGTCCATCCTTGAATCACAGGCATCAGAAGAGGCTGCAAGGATGACGGCGATGGAAAATGCAACGCAGAATGCGGATGAAATGATAGGCAGGCTCACGCTGCAGTACAACAAGGCAAGGCAGGCAAATATCACAAAAGAACTTATGGATATAGTAGGCGGCGTGGAGGCGTTGAAATAAAACCCGTAACGCGTAATGCGTTACGAATAACGATTAACGAATAACAAATAACGAATACCGGAGGGCGGTTGACACGGGCAAGCCAATTACAGTCCCTGTGGGCAATGAAACGCTCGGAAGGATAATAAATGTCATAGGTGAGCCGGTAGACCAGCTCGGTCCGGTTAATGCCAAGGAAAGATGGCCTATTCACAGGGAAGCCCCTGAATTTATAGAGCAGGAGACTACAACGCAGGTCTTTGAGACCGGGGTTAAAGTATTTGACCTTCTTGTTCCGTTTGTCAGAGGCGGAAAGATGGGCATGTTCGGCGGCGCAGGAGTCGGCAAGACAGTCGTCATCATGGAGATGATCCATAACATTGCGATGGTTCACGGCGGTGTGTCAGTGTTTGCGGGTGTCGGCGAAAGGACCAGGGAAGGAAATGACCTGTATCTTGAAATGAAACATTCAGGCGTCCTTCCAAAGGCCGCCCTGATTTACGGACAGATGAATGAGCCGCCGGGCGCAAGAGCTCGGGTTGCATTGTCAGCGCTTACGGTTGCAGAGAATTTCAGAGACCAGGGGCAGGACGTGCTTATTTTTATAGACAATATTTTCAGATATACGCTTGCGGGCGCGGAAGTCTCGGCACTTTTGGGAAGAATGCCTTCGGCAGTCGGTTACCAGCCCAATCTCGGAACTGATATGGGGATACTGCAGGAGAGGATTACCTCTACGAAAAAAGGCTCTATCACATCCATGCAGGCAATTTACGTCCCGGCCGATGACCTTACGGACCCTGCCGTTGCAACGGCCTTTACGCATCTTGACGGAACAGTCGTTCTTTCAAGACAGATCGCGGAACTCGGCATTTATCCCGCGGTGGACCCTCTTGATTCAACATCAAGAATCCTGGACCCAAAGGTTATCGGCGAGGATCACTATGCTGTAGTAAGAAAGGTTCAGTCGGTATTGCAGAGGTACAAAGAACTGCAGGACATTATCGCAATCCTCGGCATGGAAGAACTGTCAGAGGACGACAAACTTACTGTTGCGCGCGCGAGGAAACTGCAGAGATTTTTGAGCCAGCCGTTCCATGTGGCAGAAACATTTACCGGGATGCAGGGCAAATACGTAAAACTGGCAGATACAATAAAAGGCTTTAAGGCTATTGCAAACGGAGAATACGATGATGTCCCTGAACAGGCGTTTTATATGGCAGGGCCGATAGAAGAGGTTGAAGAAAAGGCTAAAAAATTAGGCTGGAGCAGAAAAGCTTAACTATTTAGCCACAGATTTACACAGACAAAAAAAGCAACTAATAGTCAGTGAAAGTCAGTGGCAAAAAGGATTGCTAAATGGAGAGTAAATTAAAGCTTGAAATTGTCACACCTTACGGCATGGTCTTTAACGATGATGTTGAGGAGATTAATGCATCAGGAAGCGAAGGTGAGTTCGGAGTTCTGCCCGGGCATACGCCTTTTCTTGCGCCCCTGAAAATCGGTATGCTGACATATAAAAGAGGCAGTGAGACCGGACATTTTTTTGTCAATTGGGGATATGCAGAGGTAGTACCTGACAAGGTTATAATCCTTGCGGACAGCGCTGAGAAATCTGAGGAAATAGAAGTTGAAAGGGCACTTGCTGCCAAAAAGCGCGCTGAGGAAAGGCTCAAACAGGCAGAGAACGTGGACCATACAAGGGCACTGGCATCGCTTGAAAGGGCCACGACGAGAATACAAGTTTCCGAAAAAAGAAAATGAAGTATTTTAAAAATTAATAACTTTAAAATGGGAAATAAAAACAAAGTTTTTATTTCCCATTTTTTTTACTTCTCATTGAGAGCTGTCATTCCTGCAAAGCTTGTCCCTGCAGGCCGTAGGCAGGGAGCAGGAATCCAGAACAGTTCTAAGTTTTTTAATTACTATGCTTAAACTCCTGATTTTTGACCTTGACGGCACGCTCGTAGACACAGCACAGGACATTACAGATGCGGTTAACTATGCCTTGAAGCCTTTCAGTCAAAAAGTATATTCTGTTGAAGAGACCAAGGCTATGGTTGGTACAGGTATTTCAAAACTGATTGAATCTCTTGTACTTGCCGGAGATTTGACCCAAACTAATCCCACCTTTGGGAAGGGGGGGCGGGGGGATTTTTCTGCTGTCAAAACCGCACTCAACAGGTT
>JACQZD010000001.1 GCA_016207865.1 Nitrospirota bacterium | reverse complement strand
TTTAAAGTATAAAGAAAAGAATTTTCAAAGGATAGAAGGGCAGGGAAGTTATTTCTTCATCAGCCTCTTATACTTTTCCTCGCCGACGCATTCTTTGGCAAAGGCGCACCGTTCAAGGCATGTGGGGCCTAAGGCGCGCGTGATTGTCTTGCCGCAGTGTTTGCATTTTATCTCAACTTCATCAGTCCATATTTCAACTGTCTTGCCGCAATGCCTGCACTTGATGTCTTCGGGCTTGGGCTGTTTTATCTCACTGCTTCCGGGACAGCCTTCTTTTAAAAGCATATTCACCTCTTACGACCGTAATGCGTAATGCGTGATGAGCAATGGATTGATATGCGATTTTCCTTTTTCTCAAATCCATCACGCGTTACGCATTACGTTTTCTATAGGTCTTACTTGAAGTTTACCAACAAAACCAGTTTGTGTGTATGATTTAGCTCATACTGAGCTTGTCTGAAAACTCAGAATCTGTCATCCTCCGGTTTAACCGAGGGATCCAGAACCTTGAAACCCTGGATTCCCGCCTACGCGGGAATGACGACTTTTTATGGTGATAGACATGCCTTACGGCCCCTTTGTTATCCTGTCAATATCAAGCGGGATGAGGACTATCTCTATCCTCCTGTTCTTTGCCCTGCCCTCAGGGGTGTCATTGGATTCTATGGGTCTGTACTCTGAATAACCTGCTACTGTAAGCAGCCTCGGGTCAATGCCCGCGCTGTCCTGAAGGTATTTTGCCACATTGGTGGCCCTTGCCGAGGAAAGCTCCCAGTTTGACGGGAATTTTACCATGAGTTTCTGGCTTATGGGCACATTGTCAGTATGTCCTTCAACCTTTATTTGTTTGTCAGAGACTTTTTTAAGTATGTCTCCGACTCGCTTAAGCACCTGCCTGCCCTCCTTTTTTACTTCTGCGCTTCCTGAATCAAACAGCACTTTATCCACCATGTTCACAGACAGTTTATCCCTTAACTGTGTAATCGCTATCTCGCCTTTTTTTATCTCAGTGCTCATTTCAGAGACAAGACTGTCATGGGTCTTTTTGAATTCGGCAATAGCTTTTTCCTTTTCCTCTATCGCCTTGCTTTTTTCTTTTGAAAGCCCTTCAATCTCAGTTTTCAGTTCTGCCACCTGCATATCCTTTGACCTTATTTCATTTTTAAGATTTTCAATCTCGCCCTTTACCTCAGAGACCTGTGATTCCTTTGCCTGGACTCCGGTTTTAAGTTCCTCCACATGATGCTCGCTCCCTGAGAGTTTTTCTTTGAGCGAGACCACTTCTTTTGTAAGCTCGTCTTTTTTTGCCTCAAGCAGGCGGTTCAGGTTTGCATTTTCACCTTCAAGGGATTTCTTTTTTGCAGACAGGTCGTCGCGTTCAATTTTAAGGAGCGCCAGGTCTTCCTCAAGTTTTTTCTTTTCAGTCTCCAGAAAGGCCTTGTTTGTTTTAAGCGCGGCTGACTCTCCTTCAAGCATTGCCTTTTCCGACTCTTTAGCCTTGAGTTTGTATTCAAGGCTTGAGATATCTTTTTTAAAGTTATCAATTTCCGCAAGGCTTGCCTTGTATTTCCCCGATGATACGCACCCTGTGATTAATAAGACCGCAATAAGAAAAATTACATGGCATCTGATTTTCATAAAGACCTCCTTTTATTTGGTCGCTTTAAGAATTACTTTAATAGCAAGTATATCATTTCCCGGGCGGGAGTTAAAGTCGGCTAATTTATTTTCTTGTAAAGAGGCGCATAATGTGGTATAAGTCATTAGGTAAATGAGTTAAAGGCATTATTAACCTGTTGCTTAGAAAAGCGAGATGATTATGAGCCCGCTGTCTAAGAAAATAGTCAGCTTTAAGGCAGAGCTTTCATCGGAGAGCACAGCCGCCACAGGTTTTATAGAAAATCTCTCCAGGGATAATATAATATTTGTTAAGGCATTCCCTGTCAGTAAATCATTAAATTTAATTCCCGGTGAAACGGTTAATGTAAAATTTCATTCTGATTCAGGCAAGGAATTATGTCTGAATTGCAAGGTGAAGTGGGCCTTTTCACCCTTGCACAACCTGACACAGAACTACTGGCTGGAGGTTGCAGACCCGCAGACAGGGTACGAAGAAATTTTCCAGACGATATAATAATTATTCAGTCAGTCGTCCGGCATGCCAGGTCTTCCACTGCTTAATACCCATAATTTTTGCAGTAATTTATTTTTTTATATTATAATACTACATATGCCTTTTTTAAGAACCTGCAGTAATGCTGAATTCCCCGTTCAGAAAACCAGCTCTTTTATTTCAATAAGGCGCTATAGCGAATTCCCGGAGGATAATTTATGAAATTTTTTAAATGCGTCAAGATGCAGGTAATTATCTTTGCCGTAATCATGCTCAGTCTGACTCTGCCGGGCGGATATCTTTATGCAGAAGATTACAAGGGGGCAATTAAAATCGGCGGCACCGGCAGCGGGTTAGGCGTTATGAAAGAAATGGCAGACGCATTTCAGAGGAAGTACCCTGATGTAAATATTATCATTGTCCCGAGCCTTGGCAGCGGAGGAGGAATCAAGGCGGTTTTTGAAGGCGCCATTGATATAGGTTTGAGCGGCAGACCGCTTAAGGCGGATGAGGAGAAAGGGGGAATAACGGCATTTGAATGCGCGCGGACTCCCTTTGTTTTTGTGACGGCCCGTAAGACAAAAGGGATTAATTTCACCCTCCAGGATTTTGCAAAAATATATGCGGGCGAGATTAAAAACTGGCCTGACGGCGAGCCTATCCGCGTAGTACTGCGCCCTGAGGGCGATATGGACACCATTTTGCTTAAAGGCATGTCTTCGGAAATGGACAAAGCTCTGAAAAAGGCCTTGGCTCATGAGGGGGCGCTGCTTGCAACTACAGACCAGGACTCAGCGGAGTCCATAGAGAAAATCCCCGGCGCATTAGGGACCTCCTCTCTTTCAGTGATTATTCCTGAAAAAAGGCGGCTTAATATCCTTCCGATCGGCGGAGTGACTCCGGGTGTTAAAACGCTCGCTGACGGAGCATATCCTTATTACAAAAATCTTTTCATTGTAACCGGTCCCAAAATCTCTCTGGCTGCAAAAGGCTTTATTGATTTTATAAATACAAAGGAAGGCAGGACGATTCTCAGAAAGACAGGGCATCATATTATAGAAAAGAAATGAAGGGCATAGGCGGCGACTCAACTAAAATAACAGCGTTACTTGCGGTTGTCCTGTCGGTAATGATAGCCGTTATTCCTCCTATTGGATATTTTGTCATAAGCTATCAGAATCAGGCCGCAATCCTTGAAACTAAGGCAGAGGCCCTGGCCTATTTTACCACAAAGATAATCAATGAAAATCCTGAGTTCTGGCAGTATCAGCATCACAGGCTGGATGAAGTGTTATCCAGCAGGCTCCTGCCGGGCCGAGAGGCGTCGCACAAGATTATCTCCCCTGACGAGAATGTTATTGCATCCAATCTGATTGAGGTTGAACCGCCGGTTATTACACGCTCTCACGATCTTTACGATGCGGGAACAATTGCGGCGAGGATTGATGTCAGCACGTCCATGCGTCCCATGCTGATAATGAGCCTGCTGTTATGCATATTAGGGCTTATTGCCGGTTCAGCGGCATTTGTTATTCTGAGGATTTTTCCATTGCGCGCTCTGGCACAGGCCGTGAAATCATTGTCTGAAAGCGAGGAGAGATTCCGTGCGATAACAGAGACTGCGGTAGACGGGATTATCGTAATGGATAATCAGGGGCGTATCACCTACTGGAACTCCGCCGCTGAGAAAATGTTCGGTTATACACAGCAGGAAGCTGTCGGAAGGGAACTGCATTTTTTCCTTGCCCCGCAGGAATATCATGAAGAATTTAAAAAGGGCTTTGAGCATTTCAGGACTACCGGCGCAGGACTTATTATCGGGAAAACCATTGAGTTTTCAGCCGTCAGGAAAAATGGGGAAGTGTTCAAAATAGAGCTTTCCACCTCTGCAATAAAAAGCAGGGGAGAATGGCATGCCGTGGGGCTTGTGCATGATATTACAAAACGCAAGAGTATAGAGACAGAACTTTACAAATCTCAGCAGATGCTCCATCTGGTGCTGGATAACATACCTCAGAAGGTCTTTTGGAAAGACCGCAGATTTTCTTACTTGGGCTGCAATAAATCCTGCGCGCTTGAAGCCGGTTTAAACGACCCGAGCGGAATAATCGGCAAGAACGACATTGACCTTGCATGGAAGGAAAATGCAGAGATTTACCGCGCAGACGATAAAAATGTGATGGAGACAAACACAGCAAAAATTAATTATGAAGAGCCGTTGAAACTGGCTGATGGGGCCATGATGTGGGTGAGAACAAGCAAGGTGCCTTTGCATGATAAGGATGGGAATGTCATCGGAGTTCTCGGGACCTTTGAGGATATCACTGCGGAGAAGACGTCGGAAAGGAGGTTGGCGGATCTTTATGATGAGATAAAGAATGAGGCGGAAATATCCAGATCGCTTTTTCATTTGGTGGAGACATTAAATACCAGCCTTGACGAAAAGGAGCTTGTAAAGAATGTCCTTAACCTCGCGCCGCAGTATCTTGGATTTGACAGGCTCGGCATTTTGGTTTATGACGAGGAACTGAGGGGCTTTACCTTTGTGGGAGGGTATGGGTTCAGCCCGTTTGAAGAGAACATGTTAATGGCCAAGACCTTTAAGGAAGACAATATTCCCGCAATAAACAAATTTGTCAGGGGAGAACCAATAATCATAGATGATGCAAAGGAGGGCGGGTTTATAAGCAAGGAAATTGCTCACGCGCTTAATTTAGGCAGTGTTGTTTTGTCGCCAATCTCTTTCAGGGGCAAGATAGGCGGCATTATAGGAGGGGCATACAGTGAGTTAAGGATATATGCAAAGGACGTCGCACTTTTAAAGGGGCTTGCGGATGGTATGGGCGTAGCTCTTCAGAACAGTAAGCTTTACAAAGAGTCTAATGAAAGGCTGATGGAGCTTTCAAATAAGATTGAAACAATTAAGACAATGGCACAGCTTGACAGGGAGATACTGTCCAATATTGACAAGGCCGGCATTTTAAGGGCAGCCACGGCCCTGACGAGCAGGGTAATCCCGTGTGAAAGGGCGGCAGTCCTTTTTAAAGAAGGGGATATTTTCAGAATAATCTCAGAATGGGGCATGGGTGAATTTCAGGACAAGACCTATGATATAAAAAGGTCTCATTTCGGGATTATCAATCAGCGGCGGAGTTCTTTGTTTATCCCCAATCTCTCCGAGGATAAAATTGACTGCGCATACCACAAAGAGCTGGGCGCCATCGGGATAAAATCATCCCTCATAATCCCGCTCATCAGCAAGGGCGATGTCATAGGCATTCTTGATATAGGCTCAACATATTACGGAAGACTGACCCCCGCGCATCTGACAACGGCAGAGCAGATAGCCTCCCAGATTACAGTCGCCCTTGAAAATGCAAGGCTCTATGATGATGTTCAGCAGCTTTTAATTAACACGATAACCACCCTTGCATCTGCAATTGACGCCAAGTCCCCATGGACCAAGGGTCATTCAGAAAGGGTTACGAAATATGCGATTGAAATAGCAAAGGAGATGGGGTTAAAGGACAAGGAAATAAATCACATAAAACTTTGCGGCCTGCTGCATGATATCGGAAAGATAGGCACATACGATATGCTTCTTGACAAGGAAGACAAGCTTACGGATGCTGAACGCGAACTCGTGCAAAAGCATACTGAAAAGGGAGCAGAAATACTCAAACCCATAAAACAGCTTCAGGAGGTTATCCTCGGCGTCCTTTACCATCATGAAAGATATGACGGCAACGGCTACCCTGAAGGTCTGCGGGGTGAGGATATACCCTTATGCGCAAGGATACTCTCTGTTGCGGATACGTTTGACTCAATAACGGCTGACAGGCCTTACAGGCCCTCGCCGGGCAAGAAATTTGCAATTGAAGAGCTTAAACGCTGTTCCGGAACGCAGTTTGACCCGAAGATAGTTGACATCTTCATGAAGATTTTATCCAAAGAATAAGCCTGGCATTCAAAAGAGGGCAGGCGTCGCCTGCCCTCTTTTGAATGCCTTTTCCTCCCCTCATTGTTTGTAAAACGTTTTACAA